>JALQSY010000235.1 GCA_023264215.1 Candidatus Nanopelagicales bacterium | reverse complement strand
GGGGCGCGAGATCTTCTGCTCCTTGTCGTTGATCATCTCCAGCCACTGCGCGACCCAGCCCGGGGCGCGGCCGATGGCGAACATGACCGTGAACATCTCGGACGGGATGCCCAGCGCCTCGTAGATGAGGCCGGAGTAGAAGTCGACGTTCGGGTAGAGCTTGCGCTCGATGAAATACGGGTCGCGGAGCGCCACCTCCTCGAGTTGCTGGGCGATGTCGAAGATCGGGTCGTGGCGCGAGATCTTGGCCAGCAGCTTGTCGCAGGTGGCCTTGATCAGCTTGGCCCGCGGGTCGTAGTTCTTGTAGACGCGGTGGCCGAAGCCCATCAGCCGGAAGCCCGAGTCCTTCTTCTTGGCGAGGTCGACATATTTCTTGACGTTGCCGCCGTCGGCCCCGATCCGCTCGAGCATCTCCACACAGGCCTGATTGGCTCCGCCGTGGAGTGGCCCCCAGAGAGCCGAGATCCCGGCCGAGATGCTGGCGAAGAGGTTGGCGTCGCTCGAGCCCACCATCCGGACCGTCGACGTCGAGCAGTTCTGCTCGTGGTCGGCGTGCAGGAGGAGAAGCATGTTGAGCGTCTTGGACAGGACGGGATCGACGACGTACTCCTCCGCCGGCACGGCGAAGGTCATCCGCAGGAAGTTGTCGATGAATCCGAGGGAGTTGTCCGGGTAGATGAAAGGCTGGCCCACCGACTTCTTGTAGGCATAGGCCGCCAGGGTCGGCAGCTTGGCCATGAGGCGGATCGTGCTCATCTCGACCTGCTCGGGATCGAAGGGGTCGAGCGAGTCCTGGTAGAAGGTCGACAGCGCCGAGACAGCGGACGACAGCACCGGCATCGGGTGGGCATCGCGCGGGAAGCCGTCGAAGAACGCGCGCAGCTCCTCGTGAAGCATGGTGTGGCGCTTGATGCGGAGCTTGAAGTCAGCGAGCTCGTCGACCGTCGGCAGGTAGCCGTAGATGAGGAGGTAGGCGACCTCGAGGTACGACGACTGCTCCGCGAGTTGCTCTATGGGATAGCCGCGGTAGCGCAGGATCCCCTTGTCGCCGTCGATGTAGGTGATGGCCGACGAGCACGATGCGGTGTTGACGAACCCGTGGTCCAAGGTGACGTCGCCCGTGGTGGCGAGAAGGGCGCTGATGTCGAGCCCGGATTCGCCGATGGTGGAGGGGACGCGATCCAGGGGCAGCTCCCCGCCCGGGTAATTCAGGACGACATCACTCACGCGGCTACCTCCCGTGCCCGTGGATCCTTCGTGGGGATCCGTGAACCGTGCGGGGGCCCGAGGATGCGTGTCCCGCGAGACCCTGGCGGCCCCACCGTATCCCGGTACCGAGCAGCGGGCGTCCCCGGGTGCTCAGGCCAGAATTCGCTCGGCGGCAGCGGCGATGACATCGTCCGAGGCCGTCAGCGCCAGTCGCACATGGCGCGCACCGCGCTCTCCGTAGAAGTCGCCGGGAGCGACCAGAATGCCGAGGTCGGCCAGGTGTGCGGCAGTGGCCCAGCAGTCCTCGTCGCGGGTCGCCCAGAGGTACAGGCCGGCCTCGCTGTGATCGATGCGGAAGCCGGCCGCCTCCAGCGCCGGGGCCAGGACGGCTCGTCGGCGCAGGTAGCGGCCCCGCTGCTCCTCGACGTGGGCGTCGTCGGCCCAGGCCGCCTCGGCGGCTCGCTGCACCGGCAGCGGCGTCATGAGGCCGATGTGCTTGCGGATGTCCAGCAGCCTTGCGATGAGCGCAGGGTCACCCGCGACGGCGCCGTACCGGTAGCCAGCCATATTGGATCGCTTGGACAGCGAGTGCAGGGCCAGCACCCCGGTGGCGTCATCGCCGATCACGGCCGAGGAGAGCGCCGACATGGGCCGGGCGTCCCAGCCGAACTCCAGGTAGCACTCGTCGGATGCCAGGACGGCACCGTGCTCACGGGCTGAATCGACGAACGCACGCAGGTGCTCGGCGGACAGCACCCTTCCCGTCGGATTGCCGGGCGTATTGATCCAGATCAGTCGCGCGCCCCGCGCCGAGTCGGGATCGTCCGAGACGACGACCTCGCAGCCGGCCACGAGAGCGCCGACGACGTACGTCGGGTACGCCACCTCGGGTACGACGACGCGATCACCGGCACGCAGGCCGAGCAGCATAGGCAGGAGCGCGACGAGCTCCTTGGAGCCGATCGAGGGGATGACCCCGAGGTTGCCGGTGCTCACCGCGGCACGGCGTCGCAGCCAGGCACGGAAGGCGTCATTGGTCCCGGCCACGCCCGCCACCGTCGGATAGCCCGGTGAATCTGCCGCATCCGCGAGCGCACGCTGGACGATGTCGGGTGTGGGATCGATCGGGCTTCCGATCGACAGATCGGCCGGCGCCGGGTGCGCGCGCACGCGCTCGGCGAGCGGGGCGAGCCGGTCCCAGGGGAAGTCCGGGAGCCCATGGGCCCGTGCCGACTCGGACGAGGTCAGCTCTCCGACTCCTTGCGCGGCACGGAAGCCAGCAGGGGCGCGTCGAACTCCTGCGCACCGAGCTTGGCAGCGCCGCCGGGCGACCCCAGATCGGCGAAGAACTCCGCGTTGGCGGCGGTGTAGTCCGACCACTCCTCGGGCACGTCATCCTCGTAGTAGATGGCCTCGACCGGGCAGACCGGCTCACACGCGCCGCAATCGACGCACTCATCCGGCTGGATGTAGAGCATGCGGTCGCCCTCGTAGATGCAGTCGACGGGGCACTCTTCGATGCAGGACTTGTCCTTGACGTCCACGCAGGCAAAGGTGATGACGTAGGTCACCGCACGGCCTTTCGAGATCAGGCGACGCGCCGCGCCGCTCGCATCGGACCGATCGAGGACCGCCGCCCGGACGGCGGAGCCGTCACGCTTGGCGACCGGAGTCGGCCTGG
>JALQSY010000234.1 GCA_023264215.1 Candidatus Nanopelagicales bacterium | reverse complement strand
TAGACGGCAAGCCGCTCCATGATCGGCGAGGGCTCCTTGGTCGTCATCACGACCGTGCGGTCATCCGGCGCGGTGACCGAGGTGATGTTGCGGACGTAGTTGCCGTAGTTGCGCTGCTCGTAGCGCCCGTCGAGGATCCGCTGGAAGGTGTAGACGACGTCGTTCGCCGTGAGCGGCACCCCGTCGGACCACAGCAGGTCCGGCCGCAGGGTGTAGGTCCACGTCTTGCCGTCAGCCGACGCCTCCCACGACTCGGCCAGGCCGGCCTCGGGGGTGAAGTCGACCGAGCTCGACGCCAGCAGGGTGGAGTACTGCAGCTGGAAGATCTCGTAGGACTCCGCGAGGATCCCGGTGAAGGGATTCAGCGAGTCGACGTCGGCGAGCATGCCCACGGTGAAGACCACCGGGTCGGCCGCTTGCGCCTGCGGTACGGCCGCTGCCGGCACCGCGACGATGGTGGCCGCGGCCACGCTGGCGATCAGTCTGCGGATCACGTCAACTCCCTCGTTATGCGACTCGTAGTCTTCGTCCGTGCCCACTGCCCGACGCGACGCCGGACCCGATCCCTACGCCTGGATGCGCGACCATGCGGCCGCGCTGCCCTACCTCGAGGCCGAGCGTCTCGCCTGTGACGAGCGCCTGGCGCCCCTGGCCCCGCAGGCCGACGAGGTCTTCGTCGAACTCCGGGCGCGGACCCCGGATGCTGAACGCTCGGTCAGCCGGGATCATGGGACCCATGCCTACTACACGCTGACGCCCCCGGGACGGGAGTTGCCCGAATTGCGACGTAGTCGTCGCTCCGGGGATGCCGACCAGCTCCTGGTCGACCTCGCCGCCCTCGGGTCTCCGTACGCCGCGACCGGGGTGGTCGAGTCCGGATGACCGCCTTCTTGCCTACTCCATCGACCTCACCGGAGCCGAGGTCTACGCCCTGCGCTTCCGCGACATGACCACCGGTGAAGACCTGGCGCACGAGGTGCCCGAGACCTACTACACCGGCGCCTGGTCCGGCGGGGAGTTCTACTTCACGGTGATCGATGAGCTCAACCGGCCATACGAGGTGCACCGCATCGATCCGCGCACCGGCGAGCGCGTCGTGGTCGTCACCGAGCCCGATCAGCGCTTCGAGCTCACCGTGCGCCGCAGCGGCGACCGCATCGTCATCGCCTCGCACTCGCGCACGACCAGTGAATGCTGGAGCGTCGTCGACGGTGGGGCGGTGAGCATCCAGCCTCGCGTCGCCGACGTGGAGTACGACGTGGAGTGGGACAGCGACCGATGGCTCACCCTGACGAACGCCGACGACGTCGAGTTCGCCCTCACCGCTCCCGCGAGTGCGACCGCACCGGCGCTGGAGATCCATGACGGTCGCCTGCACGACATGGTCGCCTTCGACGACGCGATCGTGACGTATTCCCGGGTCGATGGCCAGGCGCGCATCCGCATCCTCGAGCGCGACGGCACCCTGCGCCACGACATCACGCCGGACACCCCGGGCTCATCCCTGCGCCTGGGCCACAACGACGACCCCCACGCGTCCTTCGTCACGATCGTCGCCGAGTCCTTCACCGATCCGACGCGCTGGTGGGACATCGATCTGGTCACCGGCGAACGGCGCCTGCGCCACGAGCGCGAGGTGCCCGGCTACGACCCGTCGGCCTACGTCAACGAGATGACCTACGCCACGGCGTCCGACGGCTGGCGCATCCCCGTCGTCGTCACGCGACACCGCGATACGCCGCTCGATGGCAGCGCGCCGTGCCTGCTCTACGGCTACGGGTCCTACGAGTCGGTCGACGATCCGTGGTTCGACCCCGGTGTCATCCCGCTGCTGGACCGCGGCGTCGTCTACGCCAAGGCGCACATCCGCGGCGGCGGCGAGGTCGGCCGCCAGCAGTGGATCGACGGCCACCTGCTCGCCAAGCGCAACTCCTTCACCGACTTCATCGCCGCGGCCGATCACCTGGCGCATGGGCTCGTCGACGGCACGCGCATCGTGGGGCGCGGCGGCTCGGCCGGCGGCCTGCTCCAGGGCGCGGTCTATGCGATGGCGCCCGGCCGCTGGGCCGGGACCATCGCGGAGGTCCCCTTCGTCGACTGCGTCAACTCCATGCTCGACCCCGACATCCCGCTCACGATCACCGAATGGGAGGAGTGGGGCGACCCGCGCATCGACGAGCAGCGCGCGTACATGGAGTCCTACACGCCGTACCTCAACCTCCCCGACCCCGCGGAGCGACCCCCGTTGCTGGTCACCGGTGCCCTTCACGATCCGCGCGTGCTCGTGCACGAGCCGGCGAAGTGGGTCGCGGCGCTGCGTCACAGCGATGCGCAGCACGGTGATCGCGAGGGTGCGACCGATCGCGGGAGCGTGATCTTCCGCGTCGAGACCGGCGAGGGCTCGCACGGCGGCCAGGCCGGCCGCTACGCCGCCCTCGCGGACGAGGCCCAGGTCATCGCCTGGGCGCTCGCCGCGATGGGCGTTCGTTGAGTGGCGGCTTATCGCGTGGTCTGACGGAGTGTCGCGTGCGATAACCCGCCACTCAACGAACTAGAGAGCCTTGAGCGCGGTGAGGTGATAGCGCTGGATCGCCAGGAGCGCCAGCGTCTCGACGGTCGCGATCTGCGGCTCGGAGAAGACCCAGTTCTTCTGCTTGGGCACGAACTTGTCGGCCTGGACCTCGATGATCGCCATCCCGTCGTACATCCAGATCGACAGCGAGTCCGCCGACTCACGGGTCGCGGTGCCCCCCGGCAGGGGTTCGGTGATCTGCACGTCTTCGTTGATGATCAACTGCTCCTGGTTGTACATCCCCGGCTCGGTGAAGACGGAGATCTTCACGGTGCCGGTGCCGATCTTGGTGCCATCGTCATCCTTGATGTCGTGCGTGTGGGTGCC
>JALQSY010000233.1 GCA_023264215.1 Candidatus Nanopelagicales bacterium | reverse complement strand
GGTGATCGCGTTGTCGTCGAGGTCGGTGACGGTGAAGGTATTCGTCGTCGCGTTGTCCACCTTCACGTTGCGGCCGTTCAGGTTGGTGATGCCGCCGATGCCGGTCAGGTAGATCTCGTCGCCGTCGGCGTAGCCGTGCCCCGCCGCGGTGACCGTGGTCGAGGTCGCGCCGGTGATGGTGACCGCTGCCTCGACGATCTGGCCGCCGTCGCTGTGGAAGCGTGCCGCCTGATCGGACAGCTCGATGATGAAGGTCTGGTCGACGTTGAACTCGAACGGCAGGAGGCGAACGCCGTTGCTCTTGGCGCGGGCGACGAAGAGCTGGCCGGGGCGACTTTCGAGCGCTCCCTCGACGCGGGAAAAGAAGTTCTCGGCGCGCTCGACGGCGGTCGCGCGCTTGGCGAGGTCGATGCGGGACGCGACCTCGGGAGAGACCTCACCGCCTGCAAAGCTCGCCTGTATCAGCTTGACCATGCGTCAGCTCCTCGCGTCGATCCACGTCGCCTCGGAAGGCCGCGGGGCCTCGAAGCCCTCGTTGGCGTCGGATGCCTGCGCGGCGCGGATCTCCGCGTCGGCCAGCGATTTCATGTCCGACAGGATCTGCCGGTCGCCGGTGATCGGCATCGCGATGTACTGGGCGAGGCGGTACGAAAACGCGGTCACGAATTGCGGGTCGTACTCGTTCGGGTTGGTCTGCCGCATCGTGTACTCAAGCTGCGGCTCCTCAAGGTCGCACAGGATGACGTGCTGGTCAGCGCCGTTGCGCGCGACCTCGAAGCGGATCGGCGACTTGTCGTCGCCGAGCGGGTTGACGATGCGGATGAGGCGCACGCAGTCGCTCGGGTACTGGAACATGTAGGACCAGTTGCCCGGCACCGTTCCGGTAAGCGACGCCGGGGTTGAGAACTTGCGGGCGAACTTCCACGGGTACTCTCGGAGGACCATGTCGCGCACGTTCTCGTAGACGAGATTGACCTGCTCGGCCTCGGGCGACGCTTCCGTCAGAGACGAAATGTCGTACCGGTCACCGAGGTGCTGCAGCGCGAGGCGCGCGATCTGGACCTCCGAGGACATGGATCACTCCGGCTTGGGGGTGGTGGGCTTGCGGCGGCTTTGGCTCGTCGCGGCGGCCTTGGCCGTACGCTCGGCAACCTTGAGCTGCGCCTCGTCCACCACCTTGGGTTTGATGGGTTTGGCCTGCTCCAGCTCCTCCAGCAGCTCGGGCAGCTCCTCGGGCTCGATGATCTCGGCCGTCGAGGGCAGCATGCCCGCGGTCTTGAAGATGTCGGGCAGGGTGTAGATCTGGTTGGCCTGCTTGCCCCGGCCCATGCGGCCGTAGGCGGGGTGGTAGAAACCAGCGCGGTCGAACTTGACGTGAATGGGCATGGCGACCCCTTTCTCTTCCTAAGGTGAAGCGGGGCGGCCGAAGCCGCCCCGCGGACGATCAGTTGGCAGCGTCGGCGTAGGCCTTCCACTTCGACACGTCCTTGGTCAGGAAGGCGTTGATCGCGCCTGCCGTCACCGTGGTCGTGGCGATGGTGCAGAGGATGCCGAGGTACTGCTCGTACGCGCGGCCTTCCATCGGCAGCGCGACGACGGCGATCACCGTGCCCGCGTCCAGCTCGTTGGCGTCGTCACCGTCGGTGACGAAGGTGCCGGTGTCGAAATGCACGCTGGCCGAGCCATCGGTGGCGATGGCAGCCTGCGCGTCCGACGCGAGCTGGAACTTGATCGTACCGGCAGCGCCGCCGGTGATGATCGAGGTTGCGGTCTGGATGACGAGGTAGATCGGCTCGCCCGACCCGATGTCGCGGGCGGTTTCGAGGTCGATCACGTCGCCGATGAGGGCGGTGCCTGCCGCAGCCGCCACCGAGGTGGCGTCTGCGAACTCAAGGGTTTCGTCGAGGATCATGGTGGGATCTCCTGTTCCTCAGCTCACACGACGCGAGCTTCGTTGATGGACAGGGCGTCGACCCGACGGATCGGGTAGCCACCCCACGAGGTCTGCATCGTGCCGCCGACCATGTCGATGCTCAGGGTCGAGTTCGACACCTTCTCAGCCGTCTGGCGACGCAGCATGCTGAGGAGCGACCGATCCATATACCAGACGCAGCGGCCGAACGAGGGGTTCGGGAGCTGGGTCACGGCCTGATGCATCAGGTCGTTCAGGTCCGCACCGGACGACATGTCGGGCGTCAGGAGCGAGCGGTCGATGTTGGCGATGCGCACGACGTAGCGCCAGTCGCGCAGGCACAGGCCAGCGTCCCAGCGGTAGTGCGAGCGGTACGCCTGCATGCGGCCGTTGCTGCCGTCCGCATCCTCGATGGTGACCTCGCCGAGGTCGCGCTGCTGGATGCCTGCCTGCGAGCCCTTGGGCACGATGCCGTGGCAGGTGTTGGGCGACCAGCAGACCAGCCACACCGACGCGTTGTCCGACCCGGTGCCGCCCGCGTCGATGATGTTCTCGGCGTTGGCTGCGGACAGGTCGTTGTAGCGCGGGGCGAAACCGGTGAACTCTTCCGGGTTGGTGCTTTCGTCACCGTAGAAGAGCGTGTCCGCGATCTCTTGGTTCATCCCCTCGATGTGAGGACGGTCTTCCTGCAGGCGGAACGCGGCCGGGTCACCGGCCATATCGACGAGGGCCTTGTCGACCTCGGCGTAGTCCTCGAGCATGCCGCAGGTGTCGGTGACCTGCACCGCGCGCGACTTGGTCGGCTGGACGCCGCCGTAGAGCTTGCGCCACGTCGGGGTGGGCAGGCCGGTGCGGATCGACGAGCGGTGACCGGTCTGCAGGTTGCCTTCCAGCCACGTCATATCCATCAGGATTTCGTTGGTCTCGTTCAGGATCTCGACGACGTCGGCGATGGAGCCGTCGGGATCGGTGACCTTCGCCAGATCGGCGAGGGTCGGGTTCTTGACG
>JALQSY010000232.1 GCA_023264215.1 Candidatus Nanopelagicales bacterium | reverse complement strand
TGGCCGACGCCGCGGAGGCAGCGACGCGCAGCGGTCCGTTCACGATCCAGCTGTACAAGAACAACACCGACAACAAGGGCGCGTCGTACGGATGCCACGAGAACTACCTCATGCGCCGAAGCACCCCCTTCCCCGACATCGTGCGCGACCTGACCCCCTTCTTCGTCACGCGGCAGGTCTTCTCGGGCGCGGGTCGCGTCGGCAGGGGCCAGGAGGGTCGCGAGGCCGGATTCCAGCTCTCCCAGCGCGCGGACTTCTTCGAGGTCGAGGTGGGCCTGGAGACAACCCTGAAGCGGCCCATCATCAACACCCGCGACGAGCCCCATGCCGACCCCGAGCGGCACCGCCGGCTGCACGTCATCGTGGGCGATGCCAATCTGGCCGAGGCGGCGACCTACCTGAAGATGGGATCGACGTCGCTGGTGCTCGCGATCATCGAGGCCGGCGGGCTGTCGGAGGATCTCAGCCTGGTCGACCCCGTTCGCGAGATCCACGCGGTCTCGCACGATCCAGGACTCACGCACCGGTTGGAACTGCGCGATGGCCGGCGCCTGACGGCGCTGGAGATCCAGCGGGCCTACCTCGAGGCCGCGGTGCAGCTCTGCGACCGTCAGGCCGTGGCCGGCGTGGACGAGCAGACCAGGGACATCCTCGACCGCTGGGACGCGGTGCTGGCCGACCTCGCGCTCGATCCGCGCCTGGCCGCCGACCGGGTGGACTGGGTGGCGAAGCTGTCCATCCTCGACGGCTACCGCCGTCGCGATGGCCTGGACTGGGGGAGCGCGCGCCTGGAGCTCATCGACCTGCAGTACGCCGACATCCGTCCGGAGCGCGGACTGGCGCTGCGCCTGGAGGCCAAGGGCCGTCTCGAGCGGATCACGCGACCCGATCAGGTGGCCGAGGCGCGCGAGCGGCCGCCCGAGGACACACGCGCGTACTTCCGCGGCGAATGCCTGCGCCGTTACGGGGATGCCGTTGCGGCAGCATCCTGGGATTCGGTCATCTTCGACATCGCCGGTGAGGATGCACTCCAGCGCGTGCCCACCCTCGAACCCGTGCGCGGGACCCGCGATCACGTGGGCCACCTCCTCGACGGGGCGGCCACGGCAGAGGAGCTGCTCGAGGCCCTGCGGGGCGGCTGAACGGGCCGCCGGAGGCCGAGCGCGACTAGGGTGGGCCCATGAGCACCCAGGACCATCAGCGCCGCCGACCCGAGCCCAGCGAGTCCGAGGACGTCGCGCTGCCGGAGCGGGCACCCAGCGACATCGATGCCGACGTCGACGCCATCCTCGACGAGATCGACGAGGTGCTCGAGGAGAACGCCGAGGAGTTCGTGAAGTCCTTCGTCCAGAAGGGCGGCCAGTGACCGACGCCCCTGGCCTGCCGGGGTCGTACATGACCCATGGCGCCTCGTTCGCCGAGTTCCTGCGCAGGACTGGCGGCGCGCTCGCGTCGCCCACGGGCCTCGACGGGCGCATCGACGTGCCCCACGCCACCACGATCGTCGCGCTGGTGTGCGACGGCGGAATCGTGATGGCCGGTGACCGCAGGGCCACCATGGGCAACCTCATCGCGCAGCGGGACATCGAGAAGGTGTTCCCTGCGGACGAGCACTCCGTCGTCGGGATCGCGGGCGCAGCGGGTGTCGCGGTGGAGCTCGTTCGACTGTTCCAGGTCGAACTCGAGCACTACGAGAAGATCGAGGGCCTCCCGCTCTCGCTCGACGGCAAGGCCAACCGGCTGGCCACCCTGCTCCGCGGCAACCTGGGGATGGCGATGCAGGGCCTCGCGGTCGTGCCGCTGTTCGCCGGCTACGACCTCGACGGCGGCCGGGGCCGCATCTTCAGCTACGACGTCACCGGCGGCCGCTACGAGGAGCGCGACCATCACGCGGTGGGTTCCGGCTCGGTCTTCGCGCGGGGCTCGCTCAAGAAGCTCTACCGCTCGGGCATGAGCCCCGAGGACGCCGTGATGGCCGCCGTGGAGGCGCTGTACGACGCGGCCGACGACGACTCGGCCACCGGCGGCCCGGATCTCACGCGGCGCATCTTCCCGGTCATCGCGGTGACGGATGCCGATGGCGTGCGCATGCTGGAGGACGCGGAGGTGGGCGCCGTGGTCGAGCGCGTGGTGGAGGCGCGCCACGCGCATCCGGATGGCCCGACCGCCGCCCTGCCGGGGAGTGGCTCATGAGCATGCCGTTCTACGTCTCGCCCGAGCAGATCATCAAGGACAAGGCCGACTACGCGCGCAAGGGCATCGCGCGCGGGAGAAGCGTGGTGGTGGTGCAGTACGACGGAGGGATCCTCTTCGTCGCCGAGAATCCCTCGCGATCGCTGCACAAGGTCGCCGAGATCTACGATCGCATCGGCTTCGCGGCCGTCGGGAAGTACAACGAGTTCGAGAACCTCCGCGTCGCCGGGGTCCGTCTGGCCGACATGCGCGGGTACGCCTACGACCGCAAGGACGTGACCGGTCGCAGCCTGGCCAATGCCTACGCCCAGACCCTGGGCACGATCTTCACCGAGACCACCAAGCCCTACGAGGTGGAGCTCGTGGTCGCCGAGATCGGGGACTCGCCCGACGAGGACGAGATCTACCGGCTCACCTTCGACGGGTCCGTGGCGGACGAGCACGGCTACCTGGCGATGGGGGGACAGGCCGAGGAGATCACCGCCGCGCTGTCCTCGCGCTGGCGCGCCGGCCTGGATCTGGACCAGAGCCTGCGGGCCGCCGTGGAATCCCTGGCCGCCGCGGCCGCGGGAGCGCCGAGCCCGGACCAGCTCGAGGTCGCGGTCTTGGACCGTGCGCGTCCCCGCCGGACCTTCCGCCGGCTCACCCCCGATCGCGTCGCAGCTGCCCTGGGTGTCGCGACGGATGAGGCACCCGCGGGCGACGAGGGGACCTGATCGTGGACCGGCGCATCTA
>JALQSY010000231.1 GCA_023264215.1 Candidatus Nanopelagicales bacterium | reverse complement strand
GACAACGCCGACAAGATCCCCGCGGACGCCAAGAGCAACGTCGACGAGCCGCTCGACGAGCTCAAGAAGGCCATCGAGGCGAACGACATCCCGGGCATGAAGGCAGCCACGGACAAGGTCGCGCAGGCGAGCCAGACGCTCGGTGCCGCGATGTACACCATGGCCCAGCAGGCCGGTGGCGGCGACGCCACGGCCGATGCGGCCGCGGACATGTCCGAGGATGACGTCGTCGACGCGGAGATCGTCGACGACGACGCCAACGAAGCGAAGTGAGCCTGGCGTGAACGCTGAGCACGAGCAGCCCGAAGAGGGCGTGCGCGTCAACGACCGCAGGCGCATCGATCCGGACACCTTCGAGGTGCGGGAGCAGGCAACTGCTCCCGCATCCTCGGAGGAAGCGGTCATCGAGGCCGATCTCTCCGCCGCCGACGCCAAGGTGGCTGAGCTCACCGATGACCTGCGCCGGGTGCATGCCGAGTACGCGAACTACCGCAAGCGCGTCGAGCGCGATCGCGAGGTCGCACGCGACGTCACGATCGGCAGCGTTCTCACCGAACTGCTCCCGATCATCGATGACGTCGAGCGGGCTCGCGAGCACGGCGAGCTCGACGGCGCGTTCAAGACCGTCGGCGAGGCGCTCGAGTCGACCTGCGCCAAGCTCGGCCTCGAGACGTACGGCGCAGCGGACGATCCCTTCGACCCCGCGATCCACGAGGCCCTGACCAGCGAGACGCGCGAGGGCCTCGACGGCCCGATCGTCGCATCGGTCTACCAGCGCGGTTACCGCCACGCTGGACGAGTACTCCGGCCCGCGAGGGTCGCCGTGGCGGACGCGTAAGCACCGCACACGCCTGAGCGAAGGAACGCATGAACAAGGACTGGCTGGAGAAGGACTTCTACAAGGTCCTCGGCGTCGACAAGGGCGCGTCAGCCGACGAGATCAAGAAGAAGTACCGCAAGCTCGCGCGGGAGCTTCACCCGGACAAGAACCCCGGTGACGCCAAGGCGGAAGAGCGCTTCAAGGAGGTCTCGGAGGCGTACGACGTCCTCTCCGACGACAAGAAGCGCGCCGAGTACGACGAGGCCCGCACGCTCTTCGCGAGCGGCGGCGGGGGCTTCGGCGCTGGCGGTTTCGGTGGCGGCGGTTTCGGCGGGCCGGGCGGCTTCGGCGGCGGCACGACGTACGACTTCAGCGACGTCTTCGGCTCCGACGAAGGCGGGCTCGGCGACATCCTCGGCGGAATCTTCAACCGCGGTCGCGGCGGCGGCCGGCGGGCCCAGGCCCCCCGGCGCGGCCAGGACGTGGAGAGCGAGATCACCCTCGGCTTCAACGAGGCCCTCGACGGTGTCACCGTGCCCCTGCGCCTGGCCAGCGATGCCGCATGCGACAGCTGCAAGGGCACGGGAGCGCGCGCCGGCACGGTGCCTCGCGTGTGCCCCAACTGCCAGGGCACCGGTCAGACGACGCGCAACGCGGGAGGCTTCGCCTTCGCCGAGCCGTGCGCGGCCTGCGCCGGACGCGGCTTGATCGTCGACGATCCATGCCCGACATGCCATGGCTCCGGCCGTGGCGTGAGCACCCGCACCGTGCAGGCGCGGATCCCCGCGGGCGTCAAGGACGGCGCGCGCATCCGGCTCAAGGGCAAGGGGGCTCCCGGCGAGCGGGGCGGCCCCAACGGCGATCTCTACGTCATCGTGCATGTCACGCCGCATCCGGTCTTCGGGCGCAAGGGCGACAACCTCACCGTGACCGTGCCGGTGACCTTCGCTGAGGCCGCGCTCGGCGGCCAGGTCGTCGTGCCCACCCCGGGTGGCGGCACCGTCACCTTGAAGATCCCGGCCGGCACCGCCAACGGGCGCACCTTCCGCGTCCGCGGCAAGGGCGTCGCCCGCAAGGACGGCACGAAGGGCGACCTGCTCGCGACGGTCGACGTCATCGTCCCCGCGGGCCTGTCAGACGAGGCTCGCGAGGCCCTCGAGAAGTTCGCTGAGGCCAGCGGTGACGCGGATCCACGCAAGGACCTGCTCGAGGCGGCGAGGGGCTAGTCATGGAGGACCTGCGCCCCGTCTACGCCATCTCCGTCGCAGCGGAACTGGCTGGCATGCATCCGCAGACGCTTCGGCAGTACGACCGGCTCGGGCTGGTCTGCCCGCAGCGGGTCAAGGGTCGCAACCGGCTGTACTCCGCGCGCGACGTCGAGCGCCTCCGCGAGGTCGGCGAGCTGTCAGCGGCCGGCGTCAGCCTCGAGGGCATCAGGCGCGTCCTGGAGCTCCAGGCGGAGGTCGATCGCCTGCGCGACCAGGTGGAAGGCTACGCGCGCGAGAAGCGCTCCACCGCGCTCGTGCTCTACCGGCCCCCGCGCCGCCGCGGGGCATAGACCTTAAGGAAACGACAAGAAAGACGACATGGATATCAAGTTCACGACCAAGGCCCAGGATGCGCTCGGCGCTGCCGTGCGGATCGCCGCGGCCAAGGGAAACGCCCAGGTGGAGCCGCTGCACATCCTGGACTCCCTCCTGCAGCAGGGTGAGGGCATCGCCACCGCGCTGCTCGATGCTGTCGGTGTCGACCGCGCCGCGCTGACCGCCGAGGTACGCGCCGCCGTCGATGCGATGCCGAGCGCCAGCGGGTCATCCGTTGCCGCGCCGCAGCTCAGTCAGCAGTCCTTCAAGGTGCTCAACACGGCGCAGGAGCTCGCCCAGGAGCGCGGCGACGAGTACGTCAGCACCGAGCACATTCTCATCGCACTGGCCACCGACCCGGGGGCGCGCGAGAGACTGACCCAGGCCGGAGCGACCCCCGAGGCGCTCACGGCGGCACTGCAGGAAATGCGAGGAGGAGCGCGCGTGACCAGTCCCGATCCCGAGGGCACCTTCCAGGCGCTGGAGAAGTACGGCGTCGACCTCACCGCGCGTGCGCGCGAGGGCAAG
>JALQSY010000230.1 GCA_023264215.1 Candidatus Nanopelagicales bacterium | reverse complement strand
ATCGTGGTCGGCATCGGGGCGGGCTTCGTCACCTGGGTGGTCATCAAGGTCTTCCAGCGCCGGGCCCGCGAGATCCCCGTCGTGATGTGGGTGGTCACCGCCGCCTTCGTCGTCTACTTCGCCTCCGAGCCCATCTCGGGGTGGATCGGCCAGTAGCCACGGGTGCGGACCGGCTCGATCGCTCCTAGCCTCGGGGCGATGGAGTCGATCGAGCAGGGACGCGAGCCGCGGGCGATGAGCCCGCGGCTGCGCTGGGCCCTGGCCGGCGGCCTGGTGGCCGTCGTCGTGATCGGCGTCGTCGGCTGGGCCGTCGATACGCGCTGGCGAGCAACCGCCACCGCCGACCTCGCGCTCGCCTTCGACGAGACGGTGACGGCGATCGAGGTCGCCGAGCGTCGCGTCCAGTCGGTGATGGAGTACGCACGGCCGGCACGCGACCGCGTCGATGTCGACCCCGCCGTGCGCGCATCGCTGGACGACCTGGTGCGGGAGACGGCGGTCGATGCCAGCGCCGACATCGCCGTGCCGCGCGAGCAGTTGGGCGCGATTGCCGTGTCCCCGTGGCACGCGGACCTGCGGGAGGCGCGCGATCGCGCCCAGATATGGCTGGATCTGCGCGCGGCCGGGATCACCTCCCTCGTCGAGACCGGACGGGCGACGTACCCGCCCCGCGAGGAGATCGATGCCGCCCGCGAGTCATTGCGCGCAGCGTGGGCGGGCGTGCGCGGGGACTAGCGCCGCCGCACCCCCCGTGCCATCATCGAAGGACGCATCGCCGGGGGTTGAGCACATGGATTTCGTACCGCAGCGCACACAGAGAATCATCGCGGTCCTCATCGTCATCATCGCCGCGGCAGGCCTGGGCATCGGATTGCTGCAGGCGCCCATCTCCGCCTGGTCGTTCATCGAGATCATGGACGCCCTGATCCTCGCGCTCCTCATCGTCGTGGGCATCTACTACGCCATCAAGGGCAGGATCTACCGGAGCCGAGTCGATCTGCGCCGGCAGCGCACCTGGGGCTGGGTGGCGATCGTGGCGTTCTCTGTGCTCATGATCGTGCTCATCGTCTCGGATCTGACGACCTGGGGGGTCATCGACACGTTCGCGATCGCGACATGGACGATCGTCCTGGTGCTCTTCGTGCCGCAGGTGTTCTTCCTCAACAAGGCCATCGCCGAGTCCGAGTCGGCCTCCGGTGCCTGATGACAGCCTCGACTGTCGCAGTTGCGTCTCAGCGACCCCGGGGGCATGGCCTCGGGCCTGAGGGCCCGCCTAGGTTGATGCAATGAGTCGCCCGACCAACGTCCTGCGCCCCCTCGTCGTGGCCGCCGGTGCCGGAGCTGTCCTGGCCTCCGCCCTGATCGCCGCGCCCGCCATCGCGACACCCGACGCCGTCCCCACCCCGGCGTCCGTCTCCCCGGCCATCACCACGGTGGACGAACTGACCTTCACCGCCGCGCTGCCCTACGACCGCCGAGGCCTGCTGCGCACCGCCCGCGCGATCTCCACACCCGGAAGCAAGTCGTACCGCAATTTCCTCACGCTCAAGGACGCAGCGAAGAGATTCGGCGCGACGCCGGCACAGCGCGCGGCGCTGCGGGAGGTCGCGTCGGACCTGGGCATGAAGGTGACCTTCAGCGCCACCGGACTCACAGCGCGGTTAACTGCGCCGGTCGCAACGTGGAACGAGCTCTTCGGGCGCAACGGAAGCGGGGTCGAGGTCGACCCCTGGCTGCTGCTGTTCTACGCGGATCCTGCGACGGGCACCTACCTGCCGACGCCGGAGCCGCTGGCGTCGGTCGTCCGCGTGCTGATGCCGGAGGAGACCATCCTGATGCCGCCGACCGCGCGGGCGGAATACACATCCGGCCGCGAGGTGCTCGCGACCGCCGACGACACACCACCCACCAACCTCGGCACGCCGTTCGGGCCGGGCGCCGAGTGCGTCACCGACGGCGGACTGCCCTACACGTACTCGCCCAGCCAGCTCCAGGTCCCCTACGGCACGGCGGCACTGCACGCGCAGGGGATGCGTGGCGCGGGCGCGCGCATCGTCAACATCGCGGGCGGCTACGCCTTCTCGCGAGCGGGCATGGAATTCGCAGCGGACTGCTTCGAGTACCGCGCTCCCCCGATCCGATTCACGGGCGCCCCGGGGGTCGGCCCAACACCGGTGTTCACATCCGGTGACATCGAGGGCGACCTGGACACGCAGACCATCGCTGCCGTCGTGCCCGAGGCCACGCGCATCGACTACGTCGAGGTCCCCCAAACCTTCGTCGAGTACACCGGGCTGATGACCGGCGCCGAGCAGGTGATGACGCGCCTGTCACCCCTGCCCGACGTGGCCACGATGTCGTTCGGATCGTGCGAGGGCGACCTCGTCGGTCCGGGGATGGACGCGCTGCGCGCCGTCACCGACGACCACTTCGCCCTGGCCGGCATCCTGGGGATCACCATGCTGGCCGCGTCCGGCGACGGAGGGTCGAGCGACTGCTCTCAGTTCGATCCCGATCCCCCTGCGGCGACCCGGGTCAACAGCGTGCAGTACCCCGCATCGTCCCCGTGGATCACCGGGGTCGGTGGGACCCGCATCGTGCTCGGGGAGGGCAATGAGCGCGTCGCGGAGTACGTCTGGAACGACTCGCCGTACCAGGAGTCGGCGGATGGCAGCACCGGCGGCCCCTCGCTGGCCGCCCGACCGTGGTACCAAAAGCCCGTCACGGCCGCGGACCGCCGGCTCGTGCCCGACATCGCCGCGCACGCATCGACGTACGCCGGCTGGCCGGTCGCGCAGATGCAGGACGGCGTGATGTCGATCATCCCCGTCGCCGGCACGAGCGCCGCCGCGCCCTTCTCGGCGGCCAATCTCGCGCTGATCGCCGCGGCAGAGCGCAAGGCCGGGCGTCCACCACTGGGATTCATCAGCCCGCTGCTGTATGAC
>JALQSY010000022.1 GCA_023264215.1 Candidatus Nanopelagicales bacterium | reverse complement strand
TCCATGTCGTGGCTCGTGCCCGGCGTGCGACAGGGCCTGCCGGTGGTCGACATCCTGCTCGAGCGCGATGCCGCGGCGCCGGATCCGGGCGCTCGTGCGGCTGCGCAGGACCGGCGGGACTCCGGCTGGACGCCGGGCATCATCCGGCTGCGGATGGGGACGGTCGCGTGCCTGTACGCCGCCACGTCGGACCCCAGGCTCGAAGGGGTCATGGATCGCCTCGTGGCGGCCAACCTCGATCCGTACCGCTACCGCGGGGCTCCGCTCAACAAGGTGCACAACCAAGGCACGCTCGCCAACATCGCTCTCCTCGAGGCGGCGCGTGTCTTCGATCGCCCGGAGTGGCGGGAGCCCGCGATCCGGCGCTTCGAAGCGGATGCGGGCACCGTCTTCGACCAGTGCGGCATGTCAGCCGAGCAGTCCACCAACTACCAACGACTCAACGTCAACCTCTGGCGTCGCTCCCTAGCCCAGATCGGTGCCGAGGTGGATGCCGGACTGGACCTCGGCGCGACCGTCGCGCGCGCGGCGCTCGCGACGTGGCAGCTCACGCGCCCTGACGGCATCCTCGACGCCATCGGCAACGGCAATCGCAACCGCATCGATCCAGGCGACCTGGGCATCGTGGACGACTCCGCCCTGGACACGCGCCTGTACTGCCCCGACCAGGGCTGGGCAGCCAACCGCACGTCCTGGGACGACACCGCGACCCATTACGTCCTGCGCTTCGGTCCTCGGCCCGCCGCGCACGGCCATGAGGATCGCGGGGCCCTGACGTGGACCGCCCTCGGCGTCCCGGTGTTCTCCGATCGAGGGGTCTTCGATCGCTCGCGCGGGGAGCGATGGCGATGGGCGCAGTCCGCGCTGGCGCACTCGACCTTCCACGGCATCGGCACGACCTGGCGCAGGCCGTTCAAGGCGACCTACATGCGTGTCGGGGATGCGGACGGCTACCGAGTGTGGACGTCGTACAGGCGCACTTCCCTGGAGCGCGTCTATTCGATCCCGATGGGGGCCGACGACACCGAGGCCGTGCTGCAGGTGTCCGATACTGGTCGCAGTTCCTACCCGCGACAGTGGTATCAGCGCTGGCAGCTCGATCCGGGTTGGGTGCCGCTGGAGCGCTTGACAGCGTGGGAGCCCGCCGCGGTGCATCCCGAGACCGGGCTGTTCCTCTACGGCAGCTGCTGGTCCAGCCTTTACATGCGCATGTCGGTGACGTCCGTGGAGACGTTCCCGGCCTGGCGCACTGCTGTGCCGGCGTACTCCATGGAGTGCGGTGGGCTCGACCGCATTGTGCGGATGCAGACGCTGTGGGTCGTCAGCCCGATCGAGGGATCGCTCACGTGGGACGTGCGCACCGGCGAGTACGCCGTGGTGCCGCCTGCGCCCGAGCCGACGCCCGAGCCGACGCCGACGCCCGAGCCGACGCCGACGCCCGAGTCGACGCCGACGCCCTAGACCGGGGCCGAGTCCGCTCGACGGGGGCGTCGGCGATTTCGCGCGCTGAGATGACACTTTCCGGCCCCGCGCTGTCATTTCAGCGCGCGAAAGGCGAACGGCTAGAGGGAGAAGTCGGCGGGGCCGCCGGGCGCCGGAGCCTGGGCGGCTCCTGGGAAGTGCACGCGGAACGACACGTTGCGCGCGCTGCCGCCCTCGTCGTCGCCGATGTAGGCACGGACGACATAGCCGCCCGGGCGACCGAACTGGACCTCGCCACTGACCGCGAGCACGCTGCGCAGGTCCGCTCCCGGTGTCGCGCCCGCGGGGCGACCGGCCTCGACACTGCCCTCGACGGCGAACAGCTGCTCGCCGTCCTCGTGCTCGACGCTGATGGTGAGCGGGTACGAGCGGTTGGTCTCGTTCCAGCCGATGATGATGCTCACGCCGATGCCCATGTGCAGCATGCCGAGATTGCCCTCGGCGTCGATGGGCTGCTCGAGATCGGTCCACCCGGCGCCCTGGAGGTAGAGCAGGCCGTTGACGGCCTCCGCGTGGTGGGCGAGGGTCACGAACTCGATCTGCGGCATCCGACCATGGTGCCCTACCCCGATGCCGCCCCTCTAGGCGAGGGCCGAAAGGCGGTCGAGTGCCTCGCGCAGGACCTCGGGCCTCTTGCAGTAGGCCCAGCGCAGGGCGTGCTCGCCTACGCCCTCGTGATCGCAGAAGACCTGGAGCGGGATCGCGACGACGCCTGCCTTCTCCGGCAGGGCGCGCGCGGCGGTGAGCGAGTCCGTCTCAGGCAGCGGGCCTAGGTCGGTGGTGAGGAAGTACGTCCCCTCGGACTCGACCGCCGCAAAGCCGAGGTCGCGCAGTCCGGACGTGAGGATGTCGCGCTGATGCGCGAGGCCCTGTCGGAACTCCTCGTAGTAGGAGTCGGGCATGCGCAGCCCGTGCGCGATCGCGTACTGGAAGGGCCCGCCGGACACGAAGGTCAGGTGCTGGCGCACGGCACGCACCGCGCGGATGAGGTCGGTCGGCCCGGTCGCCCAGCCGACCTTCCAGCCGGTGAAGGAAAAGGACTTGCCCGCGCTCCCGATCGTCACGGTGCGCTCGGCCATCCCCGGCAGGGTGGCGATGGGGATGTGCGGGTGCCCGTCGTACCAGAGGTGCTCGTAGGCCTCGTCCGAGATCACGATGAGGTCGTGCTCGATCGCGATATCGGCGATGGACTGCAGCTCCTCGCGCGTGAAGACGACCCCGGTGGGATTGTGCGGCGAATTGAGCAGCAGCACGCGCGTGCGGTCGGTGACGGCGGCACGCAGCGCATCGATGTCCGGCCGGAACGCCGGCGGCCGCAGCGGCACGGAGACGCGCGTGGCGTTGGCCAGCGCGATGCCTACGGCGTAGATGTCGAACCATGGTTCGAAGACGACGACCTCGTCCCCGGCGTCGCACAGGGCCAGGAGCGACGACTGGATGGCCTCCGATGCTCCGGTGGTGACGACGACATCCGTGGCCGGGTCGAGCGCGAGTCCGTAGAAGCGCTGCTGGTGCTCGGCGATGGCGGCGCGCAGGTCGGGCAGGCCGTGCACGGGCGGGTACTGGTTGCCGCGGCCGTCGCCGATGGCCGCCTGGGCGATGACCTTGATCTCCTCCGGACCGTCGGTGTCGGGGAATCCCTGCCCGAGGTTGATCGCGCCCGTCTGCGCGGCGATCGTCGACATCTCCCCGAAGATGGAGGAGACGTACGGCTCCATCCGGGGTACGAGGGTGCGTTTCACCGGCCTAGCCCCAGCGCAGGATCACGTTGCTGTACGGCACGGGATCGCCGGTGTGGACGATGCCGAGGCAGCGACCGACCTCGGCCTTGAAATCGGCATGCGGGATCCACTCGACGGGCAGGTCACCGAGATGCGCCAGGTAGTCCGCCTGGGTCTGGGCATCCACGTGCTGACGGAACTCCTCGGCCATCACGACGCTGCTCACCTCGTGCTCGGCGAGGATGAGATCCACCAGGTCCGGGATCGTCGGCAGACCGCGTCGGACGATGAGGTCGACGGTCTCGACGTCGGGGTACGTCGGGAAGGGCGCGTCGAGCACGGCGATCGCATTCGCGTGACGGAACCGTGCGAGTAGCGAGGCGAGCTGCGGGTGCCAGATCACGATTCCTCCTGCGATGCGATGAGCCGATCGATGGCCTCGGCGGTCGGAAGCGACGGAGCCGCTCCGCCGACGGTCGTGGCGAGGGCGCCGGCGGCACTGGCCCGCCGCACGCCATCCTCCCAGTCCAGGCCCGCCGCGAGCGATGCGGCCAGGACGCCGCAGAAGGCGTCGCCCGCGGCGACGGTGTCGATCGGCGTGACCGGGAAGGCAGGCGTGTGCCCGTCGCCGTCCGGCGTCGACCAGACGGCCCCGTCACCACCGAGCGTCACGATCGAGCTCCCGGCCCCGAGATCGCGCAGAGCCCGCGCGGCGCCGTATGCCGCGTCGACGCCGCTGACCTCGATGCCGGTGATGAGCGTTGCCTCGTGCTCGTTGGCGACGACGACGTCGGTGACATCGAGCATGCCCGCGGGGATTCCGTCGGGGGGCACCGGCGCGGTGTTGAGGATGGTGCGCATCCCCTCGGCGTGCGCCCGGCGCAGGGCGCCGAGCACCGCGAGCGGAGGGACCTCCAGCGGGGCAAGGGCGATCACCGCCTCGCGATGCTCGCCCACCTGCTCCTGCGTGTAGCCCGGCGTCAGCCATCCGTTGGCACCGGGGATGACGACGATGCGATTGGCGCCGCTGTCATCGACCTCGATCAGCGCCGTGCCACTCGGCCCCTCGACGGTCCAGACTCCGCTCAGGTCGATTCCCGCCGCGCCGAGCTCGCTGCGCATCCACGCACCCCCGTCGTCGCTGCCGACAGCCCCGACGAGCGCCACATCGCCCCCGGCCAGGGCCGCGGCAAGCGCCTGGTTGAGGCCCTTGCCGCCGAGGTGCCGCTCGAGGGCGTGCCCGGTGACCGTCTCGCCGACCCCGGGCATGCGCGAGAGGCGAACGACGAGATCGACGTTGAGGCTGCCGATACACACGACCGCGGGCACGTGCCCGAGGCTAGCGCGGCAGGATGTGCCCATGGGCCACGTCATGGGCATCGACCTGGGCACCCAGTCGGTGAAGGCCGCGCTCGTCGCCACCGACGGTCAGGTGGTTGCGTCGGCCGTGCGCCCGTACGCCGTGGAGTCGGCGCATCCGGGCTGGGCCGAGACCGATCCACGGGCGTGGCTCGCGGCCGCGGTCGATGCGGCGACGCAGGTCCTGGAGCACTCCGGTGAGTCACCGAGCGCCATCGGCCTGAGCGGTCAGATGCACGGGGTCGTGCTCACCGACGCGGACGGTGCGCCCCTGCGTTACGCGATCACCTGGGCGGACACGCGCAGCGGGGAGCAGGCGCGGCGCATCGCCGCCGACCTTGGTCCCGATGAGCTCGCACGCCTCGGCTCGGCGCCGTTCCCCGGCTTCGCGGGTGTCACGCTCGCGTGGCTGCACGATCACGAGCCCGACGTCCTGGCGAGCGCGACCTGGGCACTGCAGGCCAAGGACTGGCTGCGGATGCAGCTCACCGGGGAGGTCGCCACCGATCCCTCCGATGCCAGCGGCACGCTGCTCTACGACCTGGTCTCCGGTGCGTGGAGCGCCACGTCGCTCGCGGCATGCGGCGTGCGGCCGGAGCTGCTGGCGCCCGTCATCGCCTCCGATGCCGTGGGCGGCACGGTGCGCGGCGACGGCCCCCTCGGCGGGCTCCCGGTGGCGGTGGGGGGAGCGGATGCGGCGTGCGGCATCCACGGCCTGGGGCTGCCGACGGGATCGGGCGCGCTGGCGCTGGGCACGGGAGCGCAGTTGAGCAGTGTCATCTCCGCCCCCGACCCCGATCGCACCCTGCGCACGCACACCTTCGCGGCGGTCGGGCCGATCGGCTGGGCGTACTACCGCCTCGCCGCCATGCAAAGCGGCGGCCTCGCGCTCGAGCGCGCGCTGTCGTGGCTCGGTGCCAGCGTCGAGGATGCGCAACGCGCCCTTGCGGCGGGGGTGCGAGCCGACGACCCGGTGTTCCTGCCGTTCGTCGCGGGCGAGCGCAGTCCCTTCCTCGACCCCAGCCTGCGCGCGTCGTGGCAGGGCCTGTCGCTGGCGACGTCCCGCGAGGCGATGCTGCGCTCGGTGCTCGAGGGCATGGCCTATGCCGTCGCCGCCGGCTACGCCGCCATCGCCGAGTCCGGGGCGACGCCGGCATCGCCGCTCACGACCCTCGGCGGCGGCAGCCGAGACCCGGCGTACGTCGCGCTCGTCGCCGACGCGCTGGGGACGCCGCTGAAGCCAGCGTCGGTCGCGGACGCCACCGTCGTCGGAGCGGCGAGGCTCGCTGGCGCCGCGATCGGCGTCGAGATACCGCCCGTCTCCGTCGATGCGCATGGCATCGTGGAGCCCGCGGGCGATCCGCTGATCGCCGAGCGACAGGACAGATGGCGCGCGATGGTCGAGCGCGAACTGAGGGGAGCGGGTGCATGAGGATCGTCATCGGCAGCGACCACGCCGGCTTCGAGATGAAGGAGGCCCTGCGCCGATCCCTGCACGACGCCGGCCACGAGGTCATCGACGTCGGCACGGACTCGGAGGCCTCGTGCGACTACCCCGTCTTCGGTGCTGCGGTCGCTCGCGAGGTGGCCTCCGGTGATGCCGACCGGGGAGTGGCGGTCTGCGGCAGCGGATTGGGCATCTGCATGGCGGCCAACAAGATCCCCGGAGTTCGCGCCGCCGTGCTGCGCACGGCCGAGGACGCCGAGATGAGCCGGCGGCACAACGACGCCAATGTCGCCTGCTTCGGCGGTCGGGTGACCGCGGTCGCGGAGGCCGAGCACGCGCTCGGTGTCTTCCTCAGCACCGACTTCGACGGCGGACGCCACGAGCGACGCGTCGATCTGCTCGCCGAACTCGATCGCGAAGGACGCTGAGGGGACCCGTGCTGCGCACGGTCGACTACCACACCGCGGGCGAGCCCTTCCGCATCGTCATCGAGGGCGTCCCCGACATCGCGGGCACGAGTGTGCGCGATCGACGGGAGACGGCCCGGAGTTCGGCCGAGATCGACGGAGTGAGGCAGCTGCTGTGCCACGAGCCTCGCGGACACGCCGACATGTACGGCTGCTTCCTCGTGCCCCCCGATGATGACGGCGCGGACCTCGGCGTGCTCTTCTGGCACAAGGACGGCTTCTCGACCGCGTGCGGCCACGGCACGATCGCCCTGGGCGAGTGGGCTGTGACGAGTGGGCGCGTGGACGCCCCGCGCGACGGGACGACGGACGTGCGCATCGACGTGCCCTCCGGGCGCGTGACGGCACGCGTCCGGCGCGTCGCAGGAGTGACGCAGGACGTGACCTTCCGCAATGTCCCGGCGTACGTCGTCGCGCGCGATGTGCCGGTCGCGACGTCGCGTGGGGACCTACGGGTCGATGTGTCGTACGGCGGTGCCCTGTATGCGAGCGTCCGGGCCGCCGATGCCGACCTGGCCGTCGATCCCGCCGACCTAGTCGACCTCATCGCCGTGGCGCGGGAGATCAAGGCCGTCCTCGCCGATGCGGACGTCGCGAGGCATCCGGATGATCCACGACTGGACGGGATCTACGGCGTGATCTGGTGGCAGGACCTCGGTCGCTCGGAGAGCGGGCCGTGGCAGCGCAATGCGACCGTCTTCGCCGACGGGGAGGTGGACCGCTCCCCGTGCGGATCGGGCACGAGTGCCCGGCTGGCCCTGCTTGCCGACGACGGCACGGTCGGCGACGGCGACACCCTCACTCACGAGTCGATCATCGGCACGGTGTTCGAGGGGCGGGTGGTCGAGCACGTGGTGGATTCCGGGCGCCCGGCCGTCATCACCGAGATCGCGGGCATGGCGTTCCCGACCGGAGAGCACGCCTTCGTCCTCGATGAGCGCGATCCCGTGGGTCGCGGCTTCGTCCTGCGCTGAGAGCTAGGGCAGGTCGATGAGGACCTTGCCGGGCGTGCGCGATTGCACGGCGTCATGCGCCGCGGCGACCTCGGCGAGCGGGAACCGCACGACCGGCAGAGGTGACAGGTCGCCGTCCTGGAGTGCCCCGGTGATCTCGGTGACCCCGTCGGCCAGGAGTGCGGCGGGGAAGCCGTAGACGAGGGCAAACCGCAGGATCGCGTTGCGCGACATCAGCGTGCGCACCGGGATCGCCGGATCGCTCGCGTCGGCGGCATAGGTCACGATGACGCCACCGGACACCAGCACGGCAAGGTCGAGATCGAGATTGCGCGTGAGATCGACCTCGATGACGCGGTCGATACCGGCCCGGGCGGCCGAGCGGATCGCGTCGACGGCACCGTCGGCGGTGTAGTCGACGACCACGTGGGCACCCGCGGACGCGGCGAGCTGGGCCTTGGCGGGGGTGCTCACGGTCGAGATGACGTGGGCCCCCGCCCGGCGGGCGAGCTGGATGGCCGCGTGGCCGACCGCACCGGCGCCGCCGTGCACCAGGACCGTCTGGCCCTCGAGTGGCCCGTCGGCGAAGAGGCAGCCGTAGGCCGTGAGGTAGGGGATGCCCAGCGCCGCTGCCTGGTCCAGGGGGATGCCGTCGGGAATCGGCACGGCCTGACGCGCCGGGACGACGGTGAACTGCGCCGCGGTGCCGAACTGCCGCTGGAACGCGGCGTGATACACCCACACGCGCTCGCCGATGCGCCCGATGTCGACGCCGGGGCCTACCGCCTCGATGACCCCTGCGCCGTCCTGACCGGGGACCTGGAACTCGAAGTCCATCGGCGACGCGTGCGCTCGCGACTTCCAGTCCGTCGGATTGACGGCCGACGCGCTGATCTTGACCCGCACCTCGCCGACACCGGGTCCGGGAGCGGCGACCTCTCCGACCTGCAACACGTCGGAGGTGCCTCGCTGCTCGTAGTAGGCCGCCAGCATGGAGGCAGCCTAGTGGTCCTCAGCGGGCCGTGACCTTGACCTTGTCGGACTTGCTCACCCCGAACCCGTTGGCCACGACCGCGACGCACGAGTACGTCGCTCCCCTCTTCAGGCCGGACACCAGGGCGAGCCCGCGCGAGACGATCGCCGCCGAGCGGGCCGGTAGCCGCGACGACACGCAGCGCACCTGCTTGCGGATGACCGGGGACCCATTCCCGCCGATGCGGTCGACGACGAAGCCTGCGAATCCACCGCGGTCGACTCGCACGTCGATGATCCGCGGCTTCTCCGGCAGGCCCGCAGGCGTGACGATGCGCTCCGCACTCGCGGTGGACGGCATATCCGCCGCAATGGCGATCGCCGACACGGCGTAGGGCACCCCGGGCGTGAGGGCATCGATCGTGCAGCGCGCGCGGGTCGGCCGCGGTGGTGCCGCCATCGTGCATGACGTGACCTGCCCGCTCGGGTCGCGCGCGGATACGGCGTACTGATCGGGGGCGAGTCCGCCGCTGGCCGGCGTCACGGTGATCGTGATCTCGGTCGCGGTCACGGAGACTCCGGTGATGCGGGGTGCCAGTGGAGTGTCGCTGGGCTCCGGCTCGAAGGGCACTCCGGCGCTGAGGAGGAAGTTGGTGAAGGCCGAGACGCGGGTGTAGACACCCGGGCCCAGCCGGGTCGCGCACTGGTCCAGGCCCCAGCTCACGATGCCGATCAGGCGCCGCGCGTCACCGATGCCGCCGGCGAGCGGACCCCCGGAGTCCCCCACGCAACTGTCCACGGGGCTGCCCGCGCGCACCCCCTCGGCGCAGAGCATGACGCGCGAGTCCAGTGCCCCGGGGCCGTAGCCGCGGAAGGTGACGCCGTCGATCGTGAACGATCCGCCCTCGCCGCACGCCGATGTCGGGAAGACGACCAGGGAGCCGATCCGGTAGACCGACGTGAACCTCCAGGGCTCGCGCTGGTTCGTCGCTCCCCAGCCGGCGACGGTGGCCGGCGCGCGCGCCGCGGTGAGCGTGGTGGCCTCTTCCGCCGTGACGGGTGTCAGGGTGGGCACGCCCCGAAGCGGCTGAGCGAGGGTGAGCACGGCGATGTCGTTGGCCTGCGTGTCGGGCCGGTAGCGGTGATGAACCTTGATCGCGGACACGTTGACGACCGTCCCGGTATCGCTCGCCAGGTCGCCATCCGGGAACGAGCCGACGACCAGATCGCGTGCGGTGAGCTCGTTGACGCAGTGCGCCGCGGTGATGACCAGGCTCTGCGAGACCAGGGTGCCCCCGCAGAACTGCGCCCGGTCCATGCCCAGGGCCTGGTAGCGGTAGCGGTCGCCGAGGGCCACCAGGGAGCCGAAGTCCTCCGAGGGCCCGGGCTCGCCGTTGACCACGCGCGGCCCGGCATCGGCTGCCGATGCCGTCGGCGCGGCCGAGGCCGCGGCAATGGCAACGGCGACGGTCAGGGCGGCGGCGAGGAATCGGCGCACCCTAGAGCTCGATCCGAATCGGCTTGGAACGCGCGCCACCGACGGCGTTGATGCTCTTGGCGTAGCAGCGGTACGTCGCGTCGAGCGGGAGAGTGAGCACGGCCCGAGCGTCTACGACGTCCGCTCGATAGGTGCGCTCGGCCCCCTTGCACACCACGATGGTGTCGGTCCATGCGAAGGGATCGAGGCGGTCGACCGTGATCGCCAGGCGCTTCGCGGGGGTGATCTTCGTGCGTTCGATGCGCGGCTTGGTCGGCTTCGCTGTCGGCGTACCCGCGACCGCGGATGCGGGGGCCGATCCCGCCGACTCGGCCGCACCGGTCTGCGCGTATCCGACGACGGCGTACTCCTGGCCGGCGGCCAGCGCGCTGATCGTGCACGCCAGGCCGGGTGATGCCACGGAGCACTCGGCCGATCCCGCGTCCGATGCCGCCACGGCACGGAATCCGGTCGGCGCCGCACCCTGGCCCGGGGTGAAGGTCACGGTGATCGCATCGGCTCCCGCGGACTGCACCGCGATGGTCGGAGCCTCCGGGGCCGAGCGCAGCCCGAGTCCGGCCAGCCAGGGCAGGTACGCGGAGGTCCGCGTGTAGACCCCGGGGGTCTTCTCGGGGAGCTCGGACCCGTCCTCGAAGCCCGCGCAGCCCACTCCGCCGCTCACCAGGCCGACCAGGCGCGGACCGGATGACGTTTGTGCGATGAGCGGCCCGCCCGAGTCGCCCTGGCATGTGTCGATGATCAGCCGTGTGCCGGGCACGATCCCAATCGCGCAGACGGCGGTGGAGGTGTCGACGCCCAGGCCGACGAATGTCACGCCGCCGATGTCATGGGTGATCTCGGTGCTCGCACACGCGCGATTCGGCACGACGACGAGGTCGGCCACGAGGGCACGATCGCTCAGCGGTCCGCGCGAGGTGGTGTAGCCGAAGCCCGCCGATGTCACGGGCGCCCCAGCCTTGAGCGCGGTGCGCGACTGCTGCGGGCTGGCGAGAGGGATCGGCTCGGCATCGCTCAGCGGGATCATCAGCGTCAGTACGGCGATGTCGTTGGCGAACGTCGTGCTGTCGTAGTCCGGATGCACCGCGACGGCGCTGACCGGGCTCCAGGCGGTGATCGGCAGGACGCCGCTGCGCGTGGCGCCGACCGTGATGGAGCTCGCGCTGCGCCCATGGGCGCAGTGACCGGCGGTGATGACGTGGGTGGGATCCACCAGCGTCCCGCTGCAGATGGACCCCCCGGCGCGGACATAGACCACGGACGCGACCTCGGAGCCCACGGGCTCGCGCCCGTTGACCACGCGGGAGTCGATCTCCCGTGCCCCGGACGCCGGGCCGACCAGCAGCGCAGCCGGCATGAGCAGGGCGGCGCCCATCGATCCGAGGAGGCGCGCGGGAGTCACCGCCTCAGCGTAGGCAAGGATGGGCGGGCAACGCCCGCTGCGCGGACCCCCCGCGTGGCGATGGCATCCAGATCCAAGGGGATTCACATGAGCACCGCATTGATCACCGGGGCGACGTCGGGCATCGGCCTGGCCTTCGCCCGCACCCTCGCCCGGCGCGGACACGACCTCGTGCTCGTCGCGCGCGACCGCGAGCGACTGGACCTGGTGGCCGCCGAGCTCCGCGGGCATCGCGTCGAGGTCGAGGTGATGGCCGCCGACCTCACCGATCGCTCGCAGCTGGCCGAGGTCGAGCAGCGCCTGCGGGCGCGCCCGGTGGAGATCCTGGTCAACAATGCCGGGTTCGGGGTGCCCCAGCGCTTCTCGTCGGGCGATCTGGATCTGGAGCAGCAGATGCTCGATGTCCTGGTCACCGCGGTCATGCGACTGACCCACGCTGCCCTTCCGGGCATGATCGCCCGCGGCAGCGGAGCCGTGCTCAACGTGAGCAGCGTCGCGGGCTGGATCACCGGCGGCACCTACTCCGCGTCCAAGGCCTGGGTCACGGTCTTCAGCGAGAGCCTGGCGCTGGAGCTCGCCGGCACCGGCGTGCACGTCACCGCGGTGTGCCCGGGCTTCACGCACACGGAGTTCCACCAGCGCGCGAGCATGCAGATGGATGCGCTCCCGGAATGGATGTGGCTCGATACGCAGGACGTCGTCGATCGCGCTCTCTCCGATGTGCGCAAGGGCCGTCCGATCAGCGTCGCGGGTCCGCAGTACAAGGCCCTGTCGCTTGCCGCGCAGTACCTGCCGCGCCCGCTCGTGCGCGCGATCGGCGCGCGTCGCCCCGGCGGCCAGGTACGGGCCCGCACGACGACCTAGGGGACGGCTGCGATCTCGCGGATCAGGGTGCTCGGGTCGCCGTCGCGCACCTCCCAGCCGCGCAATCTCGCGCCGAGAGCGGCCGAGCGCGCATCGGAGTTGGCGCCCGGGGTGATGACGACGCCCACGGGGGCGTCGGGCCAGTCGCTCACGGCTCCGGGCTTGGGCAGCACCGGGTCGACGAGCACGTAGCCGCCGACGGTACGGCGGGCCGAGCGCTGGGCGAAGCCCAGGTGCGGTGCCAGCGCGGCCGCCTCGCCCGTGAGCACGAGCAGCAGGGGAGCCACCGGTGCCTGCGCGGCGATCGCCAGGGCGGTGCGGGCGGTCCACTCCGAGAGCGCGAAATCCTCGCCGGACAGGTCGATCGCGCCGGGCACGTCGTACGCCGAACCCGGTGTCAGCACCACGCTTCCGATGGCCACGTCACGCACCCTAGGGTGCGCGTATGAGCGATCGCGAGGCCCTCCGTCAGCAGATCACCGACAAGGCCGTCGTCCACGGCAAGGTGATCTTGTCCAGTGGCCGCGAGGCGGATTACTACGTGGACCTGCGTCGGGTCACCCTCGACGCTCAGGCGGCCCCGCTCATCGGCCGCGTGATGCTCGACCTGACGTCGGACTGGGACTACGACGCCGTCGGCGGCCTCACGCTCGGTGCCGATCCGGTCGGCACCGCGATGCTCCACGCCGCCGCTGCCCGAGGGGATCGCGTCGATGCCTTCGTCGTCCGCAAGGAGGGCAAGGCGCACGGATTGCAGCGTCGCATCGAGGGTCCCGATGTCGCCGGGCGGCGCGTGCTCGCCGTCGAGGACACCTCGACGACGGGCTCGAGCGTCATGGCCGCGGTCGACGCCCTGCGCGAAGCCGGGGCCGACGTGATCGGTGTCGCCGTCATCGTCGATCGCGGTGCCGGCGATGCGGTGCGCGAGGCGGGACTTCAGTACCGCGCCGCATATTCGCTCGCCGATCTGGGACTGGCCTAGTCGACCGCCTCGGCCTCCGCCTCGGTGAGGTGCAGGCGCCGTTCGATCCACAGCAGCCCCGCGACGATGCCCGCGCCGATCAGGGCGAGCACGATCGCGCTGATCACATCCGATGACGGGGCGAGCAGGCCTCGGTCGGCGTCCTGCCAGGGCCACAGGGCGCGCAGCGAGCCGATCATCAGGCCGACGATGACCGCCATCGTGATGCGGGCCTGGTTGTCCAGCAGCCAGCGCAGGACCGACACGAAGGCCGCGAGGCCGAAGGCGGCGCCGAGCGCGAAGACCACGAGATAGGCGAGGTTGCGCTCGTTGACGGCCGCGATCGTCGGCTCGTAGAGGCCGAAGGACAGCAGCAGGAACGAGCCGGAGACACCGGGTAGCACGAGCGCGCAGATGGCGGCCGCCGCGGCGAAGAACACGGCGATGAGCGGTGGGTCCGTGACATTGCCGGGGGGCAGTCCGGTGAGCACGGCCGCGGCGATGGCGGCGACGACGATGAGGATGCCGGCCTTCGCATCGATCCGCCCGGGGGGCGTGCGCAGCAGGATGCCCAGCGGTACGGCGACCCCGGCCGCCACGAGACCGAAGAAGAGCGCTCGCATCTGCACGGGGTGGGTGTCGAGGAGGGGTTCGAGGATGCGCGCTCCGGCGATGAGTGCCGCGACCATGCCGATGCCGACGGGGATCAGCATCGCCCAGGGCAGGCCGCGGATCAGCGGCCCCACCTCGCTGCGCGGACCGGTGATGAGCCGACGCCCGGCGAGCACGACGTCGGCGAGCGCATCGATGAGACGGCGATACAGGCCCACGATCAGGGCGACGGTGCCCCCGCTGACGCCCGGGATGACCTCGGCGACGCCGATGAGGATCCCGCGCACGAGGTTGACGATCAACAGCACGCGGTGAGCCTACGCTTCACTCCATGGAGTCACCGGACGGCGCGCGGCTCGATCCGGAGCTGCTCGAGCACGGTGACACGCGCAACGTCGTCGATCGCTACCGCAATTGGACGGTGGAGGCGATCGTCGCCGATCTCGATGCACGTCGTCATCCGTTCCACGTGGCCATCGAGAACTTCGAGCACGACATGAACATCGGCTCCGTCGTGCGATCCGCCAACGCGTTCCTCGCGGCCGAGGTGCACATCGTCGGCAACCGGCGATGGAACAGGCGAGGCGCGATGGTGACCGAGCGCTACCAGCATGTGCGCCACCACGCGTCGATCGAGGACCTGGTCCGATGGGCGCAGGGGCAGGGCCTGCCCCTCATCGGCATCGACAACGTCGAAGGCTCGGTGCCCATGGAGACCTACGACATCCCGCGCGAGTGCATCCTGATCTTCGGCCAGGAGGGTCCGGGCCTGTCGGAGCAGGCGCGTGCAGCGTGCGTCGACATGCTCGCCATCACGCAGTACGGATCCACCCGCAGCATCAATGCCGGTGCCGCAGCGGCCGTGGCGATGCACGCCTGGATCAGGCAGCACGTCTTCGAGCAGCGTCCCTAGCGGGACAGCTCGGCCACTGCTGCGATCATCCGATCGACCTCGTCCTCGGTGTTGTAGGCGTGCGGGCTGATGCGGACGAGCCCGGTGGTCTGGTCGCGTCCGAAGTCGATCTGGGAGTAGTCCGGTGTCGACAGGCTCGTGTTGATTCCCCGCGCGCGCAGCGCGCTGACCACCCCCGCTGGATCGTCGACGCGGATGGTGACGATGCCCGACTGCACCGAGCCGCGATCGCGGACGGTGACGCCGGGGATCTGCTCCAGCCCCGCGCGTGCGCGATCGGCCAGGGCACCGATCCGCTCGGCGATCGCGTCGATCCCGCAGCCGAGCGCGTAGTCGATGGCGGATCCCATGCCCAGGAGCGCGGCGTACGCCTTCTCCCACGACTCGAAGCGTGCGGCCCCCTCCGCGAGCTCGTAGTCCTCACGGGTCGTCCAGGTCGCCGCGTGCAGGTCGGCGGGGAAGGGCTCGAGGTCGTCGATCATGCGCTGGGAGACGACGAGGAAGCCGGTCGCCCGCGGCCCGCGCAGGAATTTGCGCCCGGTGGCCGAGAGCACATCGCAGCCGATTCGCCCCATGTCGAGCGGCATCTGTCCGACGGATTGGCATGCATCGACGAGGTACCACGCGGGCGACCCGTGGCGACGCAGCACATCGCCAATGCCGACGACGTCGTTGACCAGGCCGTTCTGGCTGGGAGCGTGATTGATCGACACGATGCGCACGCGCTCGTCGAGCATCTGGTCGAGGGCTCCCACGTCGACGGCACCGTCGGGCCCGTCGGGGATCACCTCGACCGATGCTCCCGTGCGCCTGGCGAGCTGGAGCAGCGGCAGGACGTTGGAGGCGTACTCGCTCCCCGACACGAGCATGCGGTCGCCCGGCTCGATCGGATCGCTGAAGGCGATCGCCTGCAGGCCACGGTCCCAGGCCACTGTCGCGGACTCCACGAGCGCGACGCGCTCGATGGGCGCGTTGACGAGTGCTCCCACGGAGGCGTAGACGGCCGCCACGCGATCGCGGGCCTCGGCGTGCGCCTCGTACCCGCCGACCTGCTCCTCGCGACGCAGGTGGTCGACCATCGTGTCGGTGACCACGCTCGGAGGCAGCGCCGATCCGGCATTGTTCAGGTGCGTGACGTTGGCGCAGCCGGGCGTGTCCGCGCGCAGGGCGGCGACGTCGATACTCATCGGGGGCACCGGGCGATGCTAGCGATTCGCGCTCGCGCGCTCGCGCGTCGATCGCGTGAGGAGCATGACGACGATCACGGCCGTGCCGGCGATGAGGAGTGCGAGCGACCACAGCGCGAGTGCGTCGGTGCCGGCGAGCACGTAGTGGGCCGTGGCCAGCGGCCATGCGGCGTACGCCAGCGCGTGCACGCGCAGGAACCACCGATCCCCCCAGCGCCGGCGCATGCGGCCGAGGAACCACGCCGGCACCATCAGCCAGAAGGCAACCGTGCCCAGGCCGACGGCGAGCGGCTTCCAGGGGGCTGCGAGCGGCACGAGGATCTCAACGACGGTGAACGGCACGTAGGTGTCGACGAGCAGCAGGGCCATGTGCACGAGCACGAGCAGCAGCGCCACCGTGCCCAGCCAGCGATGCAGCGACAGGGCACGCGACACGGGTCGGCCAGCCGCCTTGGCGCCCCGCACGGCCAGGCCCCACGCGACGACCGCCGTGAGTGCAAGCCACGCCCCGACCCCGGTCGCGCGGATGATGACCCAGGTCCAGGGCACCGCGTCCCACGTGTCAAGCATGGGTGCGGCCTCCCTCCAGCGCGCTCGCCTCGCCGGCGAGCAGGATCGATGCGCACCCGCGTGCGGTCAGCCACGCGGCGCTTCGACTGCCTCGGATCAGCGCCACCGTGGCCCCGGCCTCGGCGCGCCAGCCGCAGTCGGCGATGACGGTCGCCTGCGCGATGTCGCTCGCCGCGGGCCGACCCGATCGCGGGTCGACGACGTGATGGCGGCCCGACCAGCGTCGGCGCAGGCCGGAGGAGGTCGCCACGGCGCTGCGGTCACCGCTCAGCGTGACGACGTCGATCTCCGGTCGTGTCGGGGCGCGGTCATCGCGCACCGAGATCCGCCAACCCGGCGAGTCCGGCGGGGTGCCCGCCGTGACGACGTCGCCGCCGATGCTCACCAGTACGGCCGCTGCGCCAGCCGCGGCGATCTCGGTGGCGACGATGTCCCCCGCGAGTCCCTTGCCGATCGCCCCGGGATCCAGGCCCAGTCCCGCGGGCAGCGATGCCCGACCGTCGTGGAGCAGGACTCCCCCCATGCCGGTCGCCGGCTGCGCCGGCCATGCGGCCGGCATCCCCGACGCGATGACGCAGGCGAAGTCGCGGTCGTAGCCCATCGCCACCATGGCGCCGAGGACCGAGGCATCGACGTCCCCCTCGCTCC
>JALQSY010000229.1 GCA_023264215.1 Candidatus Nanopelagicales bacterium | reverse complement strand
TCGCGATCGACGGCGTAGAGCGACCACAGGCCGGTGAGGTCGAGCGGCCCGGGCAGGCGGAAGACCTCCGGCTCGCTCACGTCGAGCTCGTCCATGAGCAGCTCGAGCACGTGCGGGTCGATCGAGCTCTCGACCTCCAGCCGCACAGCGGGGCCGAAGCGGCGGCGCGACAGCTCGCGCTCGAGGGCCTTCAGGAGGTTCTCGGCGTCGTCCTCCTCGACCTCGACGTCCTCGTTGCGCGTCACGCGGAAGGTGTGGTGCTGGAGGATGTCCATCCCGGGGAAGAGCTCGTCGAGGTGCGCGGCGATGACCGACTCCAGTGGCACGAAGCGCTGATCGTCCACGGGCACGAAGCGCGGCAGCGACGGCGGCACCTTGACGCGGGCGAAGAGCTCGGTGCCGGTCACGGGGTTGCGCACGACGACGGCAAGGTTGAGCGACAGCCCGCTGATGTAGGGGAACGGGTGGCTGGGGTCCACCGCGAGCGGAGTCAGCACCGGGAAGACCCGCTGGTCGAAGAACGCATCGAGCTCGGTGCGCTCATCGGCGGTGAGCGAGGACCAGTCCAGGATCTGCACTCCGTCCGCGGCGAGGGCGGGTCGCACCTGGTCGCGGAAGATCGTGGCCTGCTGGAGCTGCAGCAGATGGGCGCGACTCCAGATCGCCTCGAGGACCTCGCGCGGGGTGAGCCCGCTGGCCGCGCGTACGGCGATGCCGGTCGCGATGCGCCGCTTGAGACCGGCCACGCGCACCATGAAGAACTCGTCGAGGTTGCTCGCGAAGATCGCGATGAACTTCGCCCGTTCGAGTACGGCGAGGTCGGGATCCTCGGACAGCTGCAGGACGCGCTCGTTGAAGGCCAGCCAGGAGAGCTCGCGATCGAGGAAGCGGTCGGGCGGGAGGGGTCCGGCCTCGGCTTCCAGCGCGGCGAGCGCGGCGTCGTCCACCTCGACCTCGGCCTGGGGCAGGCGCGCCTGGGGCGCATCGGTGGACATGACCTCATCGTCCCACAGCGCCGACGACCCTCAGATGGCATCCGGGTGAAGCCTCGGCGCACCGGCGAAGGTGGCACGGCAAAGGTGGGGCAAATCAGGCGCGGCGATACAGCACGTCGGTGTCCCAGTGGGTGAACCCCAGGCTCGCGTAGAGCCCGATGGCCGCGGTGTTGTTGGCATCGACGTAGAGCATCGCCTGCGGCAGACCGCGTGAGGCAAGGTGGCGCAGGCCGGCGACCAGGAGGGCGCGGCCGAGCCCGGTGCCCTGCCAGTCCGGGGCGACGCCGATGACGTAGACCTCCCCGAGTTCCTCGTGGCCGTGGTCGTGCGCGTGGTGGATGCCCTCCGCGTGGAGCCGCGCGTGATCGACCGGGCCCATCGCGTGGTCGCCCCCGTGCACCTTGGTCCAGTGGAAGCCGGCGATGCGCCCCGCCTGGTCGACGGCCACGATGAATCCGGCGGGATCGAACCATCCCTCGCCCATGCGGCGGTGCAGGTCCTCGGTCGACCAGCCGCCCTGGTCGGGCAGGTCGACGAAGGCCGTGCGATTGACGTCGAGCCAGTCGTCGTCGTCGATCCCCGGAAGGAACGACCGCAATGTGATGCCCGATGGGAGTGCGGCGTCCGGCAGCGGGGTGACCAGCGACCTGCGCATCTGCCAGAGGGTGCGCGCGCGCGTGAAGTCCAGGGACTCGGCGAGCTCGTGCGCGGACGCGCTCTCCCCGTGTGCCCACAGCCGCAGTCCCAGTCCGGGAGCCTCGACGTCGCTCACGCGAAGCGCCTCCTCGACCAGGCTCCGGCCGATTCCGTGGCGTCGGGCCGACGGGGCGACGACGATCTCGGCGCTCGGGCCCTCGACCCGGTCGGTGACGTCGATGTGGCCGTAGCCGCTCAGCCCGCCGTCGTCGCCGCGGTGCAGGAGGTGGCGGACATCGTCATCGCCGCCGTGGCGCAGGTGCAGCAGGACATGCTCGGAGAGGGGGGTCACCCCGTCGTGGCGGACAGCGGTGTCCACGAGATCGAAGACATCGAGGACCTCCGCTCGATCGAGGTGGCGGCGGACCTCGACCTTGCTCATCGCTCTACCGCGCTGGCGGCATCGATGTCGGAATCGTCCAGGGTCGACACGGTGGCGTCGTCGGGCCGGGCCGGGACGAAGCGGTAGCCGACGTTGCGCACCGTGCCGATGAGCGAGTCGTGCTCGGGGCCGAGCTTGGCGCGCAGTCGCCGGACGTGGACGTCCACGGTGCGGGTGCCACCGAAGTAGTCATAGCCCCACACCTCCTGCAGGAGCTGAGCCCGGCTGAAGACCCGTCCGGGGTGCTGGGCGAGATAGCGCAGGAGCTCGAACTCCTTGAAGGTGAGGTCGAGCGTGCGCTGGCGCACGCGTGCGACGTAGCCGGCCTCGTCGATCGACAGGTCGCCGCTGCGGATCTCGCCGGGTGCGTCCTCGGGATCGGACTCCTGTCGTGCGACGGCCAGTCGCAGCCGTGCCTCCAGCTCGGCGGGTCCGCAGGTGTCGACGACGAACTCATCGATGCCCCAGTCGCGCTGCAGGGCGGTGAGCCCGCCCTCGGTCACGATGACGATGAGGGGATGGTCCACGCCGGTCTGTCGGATCAGGCGCGTGAGGCTGCGCACGTGCGGCAGGTCGCGCCGGCCATCGACGAGCACCGCGTCGCACGGCGGGGCATCGAGCAGGGCCGTGGCCTGCGCGGGCAGGATGCGCACGGCGTGCGGGAGCAGGCTGAGCGCCGGCAGGACCTCGATCGAGGGCTCCACCGCCTGGGTGAGCAGCAGCAGGCGCACTACGGGAGGATACCGACCCGTGACGGACACGCTGCCAGACGGGACCGGCCGGCATCGGGTGGCCGTGAGGGGCCCGGCCGTGCGGATCGACCTGCGCAGCGCCGACGGGATCGACCTGGCGGCCGTGCACCTGCCCCATGCGGACGCGGGCACCGCC
>JALQSY010000228.1 GCA_023264215.1 Candidatus Nanopelagicales bacterium | reverse complement strand
AGGACCGTGCCTCGGGTGTCACCGTGGTCAAGGACTCCCTGACCCCCACGGTCATCACGCGCGCGCTTGCGCTGGAGTTTCTCCCAACGATGACCTACTACCGCGACATGATCTATCTCTTTGGTGCGCTCAAGCCAGCCGCGATGGCGCTCAGGGGCAATGCCGAGGATGCCGAGTCCGAGGCCAACATCGCGGACGCCAAGATCTTCGCCGCCACGGACCGATGGACCGTGGCCGGAGCGTCGGATTTCTACAACATCCCGGACCTTCCGCCCGGCTCTATTGCCTACGTGAAGGATGGCAAGCTCTACAAGATCGTCGAGGGCGAGGGCAAGGGTTCCCCTCTCCCGTCATCCGCAGTGCGGGATCTCGGCGCCCTCCTCGCCGCTAGTGGCTACCAGGCTGGCCCGAACTCGACCATGGCGCTGAATCCGCAGCTCCTGCCGCACAGGGGACTCTTCGCCGTCCACGAGAAGGTCAAGCACCGTACCTATCTCGCCTACAACCGCGATGGCAAGAGCACGAATCCCCTCTATGCCATCTGTGCCGATCGCAGCGACTGCTCCGACACGTTTAACCCCTACAACGCGCGCAAGGCCACGTTCGAGATCGGTCACCCCGAAGCGGTCGGCACCCGGGACCGCTACGGCAACATCATGAAGATGCGCTGGACGCCCATGCTCATCACCTCCGCGCCGATGACCTGGGGGATGGTGATCGACTCGAATCGGTGGTCGGAAGTGACGGGGAATTTCGGCGCATTCCGGCCGTGCTATGGCGAGGTGATGGGCGAGCCCCCGTCCGGCGTGTTCGACGTGCAGTTCCTTCAGACCTTCCGGAGCATGATGTCGGGCACCTACGCGACGTTCGCCTGGGACTGCGTGGGCTGGACGCACACCGGGAACAACCTGCGCAACGTCGGTCCGGGTGTCTACCTCACGCAAGGGGCGACGAAGCAGCGCTTTGCCCTCGTGGAGCGCGCCCTGCCGGGAATCCTCGCGAAGTAGCCGCAGTCGGGCGCGCGAAGCCCGCGTGCACGCCTGCGCCTAGAGTCGGCGCATGCCCTTCGACGGATTCCCCTCCACGGCGTTCGCGTTCTACGAGCAGTTGGCCACGCACAACACCAGGGCATGGTGGGAGAAGAACCGCTCGACGTACGAAGCTGCCATCAAGGCGCCGATGGCCGACCTCCTCGCAGAGCTCGCGGACGAGTTCGGCGAGGGCAAGATCTACCGGCCGTATCGGGACACACGCTTCAGCAAGGACAAGACGCCGATCAAGGATCACCAGGGCGCCGTGGTGATGATCGAGGACGGCGTCGGCTACTACGTGCAGGTTTCCGCCTCCGGCCTCATGGTGGGCGGCGGACTGTACGCACCGTCGTCCGGCCAACTTGCGCGCCTGCGCGCCGCTATCGACTCACCGGCGGTCGCGACGCTGGAGTCCGAACTCGCGAAGCTGCGACGCGGCAGGCCTACCTGGGATGTCGACGGAGCCCCCCTCAAGACCAGGCCGAAGGGGTACGACGCGGATCATCCGCGCATCGACCTGCTGCGCATGACGCGCCTCATCTTCACCCGCTCCTACGCCGACGATCGGATGCTGGCCTCCCGCAAGGCGCTCGACGCCGTGCGCCGCGACTGGCGCGCGATCACGCCCGCGATGGAGTGGCTCGCCGATCACGCGGGGCCGGAGGAGGACCCCGGGAGGGACTAGGCGGCGCCTAGCTTGCCGCTGGCGGGCGCGGGGACCCGCCGCGAGCGGGACTTCGGGGCGTTGGACTCGCTCCACGCCGTCCAGGCACGCCCGGCGGCGGTGCCGACGATGTCCACGATGCGATCCAGCATGGCCGCATCGCTCACCAGCGGTGGCGACAGTTGGATCACGGGCTCGCCGCGGTCATCGAGGCGGCACAGCAGCCCGAGGTTGTCCATGTGCGTCGACAACTCGCTGCGCAGCAGCCAGTCGGCCTCTTCCGGAGTGAAGCGCTCCTTGGTGTTGCGGTCCTTGACGAGTTCGAGCGCCCAGAAGTAGCCCATGCCGCGGACATCGCCGACGAGCGGGATGCGGCGCAGCTCCTGCAGTCCGGCCTCGAAGCGCGGGGACAGGTCGCGCACGTTGTCGAAGACCTGGTCGCGCTCGTAGATGCGCAGCACCTCGGCGCCGATCGCGGTCGTGAGCGGATGCCCGGAATAGGTGTGGCCGTGCATGTAGGTGTGGCCACCGGTGACGAAGGGGGCGGCCATCGCCTCGGTCATGAGGAACCCGCCGAGGGGTGCGTGGCCCGCGGTGACGCCCTTGGCGAAGGTGATGATGTCCGGCCGGCCGCCGAAGAGGCTCGAGGCGAACCACTCGCCGACGCGACCGTACGCCGTGATGGTCTCGTCGGCGACGAGCACGATCCCGTAGCGGTCGCACAGCGCGCGAAGGCCGGGCCAGTAGCCGGGCGGCGGGACGAAGGCACCCCCGCCGTTCTGCACCGGCTCGGCGATGAGCATGGCAACCTGCTCGGGCCCGGCGAAGAGGATCGCCTCCTCGGCCTCGTCGAGCAGGGCGCGGGTGAACGCCTCGGGGTCCTCGCCCGCGGGATGGCGGTAGGCGTACGTCGGGGAGAGGTGGGTCGTGGGCACGGCGAGGGGCTCGAAACCCGAACGGCACTCGGTCATGCCGGTGAAGCTGAGCGCGCCGAGGGTAGTGCCGTGGTAGGCGATGCGCCGTGCGATCGCCTTGGTGCGCTGCGGCTGGCCGTTCGCCGCATGCCACTGGCGCACGAGCTTCCAGGCCGACTCGACGGCCTCGCCTCCGCTGTTGGCGAAGTACACGCGCTGCATGCCGAGGGGTGCGGCACGCTCGACGAGCATCTCCGCGAGTTCGGCGGCGGCGGGGTGGGCGAGGTACCAGGTCGGGGTGAAGGGAAGGGTCGCGAGCTGCCGGTGCGCCGCACGCCCGATCTCATCGCCGTA
>JALQSY010000227.1 GCA_023264215.1 Candidatus Nanopelagicales bacterium | reverse complement strand
GGGGATCTTCTGATCCCACAGGTGGCCGTTGGCGACGAGCACGCCGTCGTACTCGCGGCGGTGGCCATCGGACGTCGTGACGATCCAGCCCGCGGAGCCGACGGGACCGTCGGTCGCGATCGGCTCGACCGCATCGACGGCGACGCCGAAGGTGATGTGGCGGCGCAGGTCGAAGGTGTCGGCGAAGAGGTGGAAGTACTCCAGCATCTGATCGCGATGGGGGAACAGCGGCCACTCCTCGGGCATGGGGAAGCCCTCGAAGCCGGTGACGTTGCGCGAGGTGATCAGGTGCAGCGCGTCATAGTCGTGGTTCCAGTGTCCGCCGATGGTGTCGGACTTCTCGAAGCAGTCGACGTCATGACCCGCGTCGAGCATGGCCTTGAGGGCGGCAAGACCGGCCGGGCCGGCACCGATGATGCAGTAGCGGGTCATGGCTTCTCCTTGCGTGGACGGTCAGTGGAGGCTGGCGTGGTCGAAGACGTGGTGCATGAGCGGCAGGTCGAAGATCCCCTCGATCTGGGCCTCGGGGTAGCCGCGCGAGAACTCCCCGACGGTCGAGCGGATGTGGTCGTCCCAGGCCCGCAGTGCGTCATCGCGCCGATGGGCACGGATGGCGCCGACGAGTTGCTCGTGGCGATCGATGAGCGCGGCGTGATCGACGTCGTCGTACGTGATGCCCAGGACGCGCACGAAGACCGGGATGTCGCGCGCCGTCTGGTCGAGCGCGGACGTGATGCGCTCCAGGCCCGACAGGTCAAACAGGGCGCTCTGGAACGCCAGGTCGGCGTCCATCATGAGCAGGGGATCGGACTGCACCTCGGGGTCGCGCAGCCGCTCGAGCAGCACGATCACATCGTCGAACTCCGGTGCGCTTGCGACATCGAGGCTGATCGCGTGCTGCAGCGCGAGGCTGCCCAGGCCCTTGCGCAGGACGTAGACCTCGAGGATGTCCTCGAACGTCGGTGACGAAACAACGGCACCGCGATTGCGCCGCAGTACGACGAGTCCTTCGCTCGCGAGGAGTCGGATCCCCTCGCGCACCGGACCGCGCGAGACGCCGAGCTCGGCGGCGAGATCGGCCTCGATGAGGCGGTCACCGGGCCCGAGGGTGCCGTCGAGGATCGCCTCGCGGATGCGCTGGGCGACCATCTCGGCGGTCGAGAGGTCAGGGAGCGGCGGCAGGCTCATCGCATCACGTCCGCTCCGGAGATGACGATGGTCTCGCCATCGACAAAACCGGCCTGCCCGGAGCCGGTGAGCAGCCAGACCCACTCGGCGATCTCGCTCGGCTGCGCCACGCGACCCAGCGGGATGGACGCGGCGGCCTCAGCCATGCGACCGGTCGCGGCGTTGCCGGGAGTGTCGACCCACCCCGGTGCGATGCCGTTGACGCGAATGCCTTGGGGAGCGAGCTCGAGCGCGAGTGACTTGGTGAGCATGACCACCGCGGCCTTGGATGCGCCGTAGAGCAACTGCCCGCGCGACACCGTGAATGCATCGACCGACGCGAAGTTGACGATGGCCGATCCGGCCTGCATGCGCGGCACGCACGCGGCCGTGACGTTGAGAATCCCGAGGACGTTGATGTCGAAGATGTGGCGGAAGTGCTCGGTCGTGTAGGTCTCGAGCGTGGTGGGTGGATAGACCCCAGCGACATTGGCGACGGCGTCGATAGCGCGATCGCCGAGCACATCGGCCAGGGCCGACTCGATGGCGTCACGGTCGCGTACGTCCACGCGCACGGGATGGAATCCGGGGGAGGCGATGCCCATGTCGGCGCCGAGGTCCAGGCCGATGACCTCCCAGTCGTGCGCGAGGTAGGCCTCGGCGGTGGCGTGGCCCATGCCGCTGGCGGCTCCGGTGACGACGGCGACGGGCAAGGGCGCTCCTCAGTTCGGCCCCTCGAGGGGGCGTTGCCGAGGAACCTAGGCTTGCGGGCTCAGATTGTCAACAATCTGCAATGTGCTCGAGGACAGGAGTTCGTCGTTATGGACGGGCAATTCGCCCAGGAAATCCGTCTAAGCGCCCATTTCGTGACCTTGAGCCCGTGGCGAGGCGTGGGGTGAGGCGGAAGCAGGTGCCCGGCTCAGTCGTCCAGCCAGCCCTTGGCCCGCTCGACCGCCCGACGCCAGCGCGCGTGCGCGGCCTCGCCGTCCGCCAGGGGCGTGAAGACCCGGTCGCTGCGGCGGGTGCTCACCAGCTCGCTCTCCTCGCTCCAGACGCCGGTACCCAGGCCGGCGAGGAACGCCGCACCCAGACCGGTGGTCTGCAACTCACCCGAGCGGTCCACGGGGATGCGCACCTGGTCGGCCTGGATCTGGCACAGCAGGTTGTTAGCCGCCGCACCGCCGTCGACAGCGAGCGAGCGCAGGTCGACGCCTCCCTCGCGCGCCATGAGATCGACGACATCGCGCACCTGGAAGGCGATGGCCTCCAATGTCGCGCGCACGATGTGGGCGCGCGTCGTGCCGCGCGTGATGCCGATGATGAGTCCGCGCGCGTATGGGTCCCAATCGGGTGCACCGAGTCCGGTGAGCGCAGGCACGAAGACGATGCCGCCGCTGTCGGGCACCGACTCCGCGATCGCCTCGGTCTGGCTTGCACTGTCGATGATCTCCAGGCCGTCGCGCAGCCATTGAACCGCCGAGCCGGTAACGAAGACCGCTCCCTCGAGTGCGTAGGTGAGCGACCCATCGGGTCGGCCGAGGGCGACGGTCGTGAGGAGTCCGCTCGACGTCTCCACCGCCCTGTCACCGGTGTTGACGAGGAGGAACGATCCCGTGCCGTACGTGCACTTCGCCGATCCGGGCGCGAATCCGGCCTGTCCGACGAGCGCTGCCTGCTGGTCGCCGGCGATCCCGGCGATCGGGATGTCCAGGCCGAGGAAGGTCGCCGGGTCGGTGCGCGCGATCTCGCCGTACGACGGCACGATGTCGGGCAGCGCGTCCATGGGTACGCCGAGAAG
>JALQSY010000226.1 GCA_023264215.1 Candidatus Nanopelagicales bacterium | reverse complement strand
CCTGTTCTTCGCACTCAACGGCGTGGCCATGCTGATCGCACTGTCGTGCCTGTGGTTCAGCCACTACGCGCTCGGCCTGGACAGCCCGCTCGCGGACAACATCAGCGCGAACGTCATCGGCCTGGGCCTGGGCACCCTGTTCCGCTTCTGGTCCTACCGCAGATGGGTCTTCCCGGAGATCCCGGCGAGTGACGCTGCCGATCGCGAGCTCGCCGAGCGCGACGCCGCGACACCGATCTGAGACGCCTCGTCGGCTAAGGCCCGTCGCTCAACTCGAAGACCCGGATCACCCCGAGTCCGCGTACGCGGCGAGGCGCGAGCTGGCGCAGCGCCAGACCGGGCACGTCGGCCAGCTGCGCCGCCGATGCCGCGTCCACCAGCGTGGTTCCTGGCCGCGCGAGGGCGGTGAGGCGACTGGCCAGGTTGACCGTGGACCCGAAGACGTCTCCCATGCGACGCAGCACCGGCCCTGTCGCGAGGCCGATCCGCATCTCGGGCACATCCGGATCACTCGCGTGAGCACGGTGCAGGTCCTGCGCGGTCTGAGCGGCGACGCGCGAGTCGTCCGCGACGAAGAGGATCTCGTCGCCGACAGTCTTGACCAGTCCCGCACCGGTGGCAGCCACAACGTCAGCACTGACCGACTCGAAGCGCTCGACCAGCGAGGCCAGATCGGAGTCCTCCAGCTGCCGGCTCAGGCGGGTGAACCCGACCAGATCCGCGAAGCCGACCGTGCCGCGCGCACTCGGCTCGCCGATCACCTCCGTGCGAGCCAGGCGACGGTCGAGGACCGCGGCCAACTGCCGCCGCCACGCGTAGTCGAGCAATTGCTCCATGGGCTCCACCAGGTCCGCCGTGCGCGCGACGATCCGGTCGATGACCTCGGGATCCTCGGTGAGGTCCCGTCCCTCGAGGTGCTCCTGCTCGACCAGGAGTCGGCCGACCGCTTCCGCCTGCCAGTCGGCCAGGCGCGCGGTCGACTGGCCCAGGCTGCGGGCGAGGATGATGGCGGTGTCCGCGTCGAGCAGGCCGCGATCGATCAGTCCCTGGACTGTGCGCAGGGCCTGCAGATCCGCATCGGTGAAGGCGGCGGCGCCACCGGTGTCGGGGAAGCCGAGGGCCCTCCACAGGGCGCGCGCGAGTTCGTCGGGGACTCCGGAAAGCCGGATCAGGTCGGCACGGGTGTAGGTGGGCGCGGCTCCGAGGACCACCGCCTCGAGCGCCTCGGTGGGATCAGGTGCCATCGCCGGGCGGCACCGGATCGCCGCCCTGCTCGACGCTGCGCTGGCGACGGCGATCGTCATCCTGCTCGTGGAGGCGGTAGACGTCACGCTGGATCACCTCGACGTTGGGCACATCGTCGATTACGAGGTTCTCGTCGCTGGCGGAGGTGACCTCGAGGCGGCCGTAGTTGAGGATCCGCCCGAGTACGCCGACCTCGAACGACACGTTGTTGACCTTGGCGAGGGGCATGTCACGGCCCTTCTTGGAGATGACTCCCGCGCGGGTGATGATCCGTCGGTTCGTGAAGACGTACTGGGTGGTCACCCAGTAGAGGAACGGACGGATCACCCACATCACCAGGATGACGATGCCGGCGATGACGATCCCCCAACGGCCGACCGTCTCGATGACGCCACCGGCGCTCCAGGACCACGAGCCGAGGGATGCGTAGAGCCACACTCCGATGAAGACCGTGAGGAGCAACCAGACCACGGGGAGGATGAGCCCGCGCCAGTGCGGCTTCATCTCGAATTCGATGACCTCGCCGTCACCGAGGAGCTTGGTGGGGTATCCCATGGGCTCATCGTGGCATACGCCGAAGCGTCACATCGCCGGCTGACACGATGTGCTCGGTCCCCTCGCCGTCGAGGACGACCAGCTCGCCAGACGCACCCAGCCGAACCGCGTGTCCCGTGATCAGGCGACCCCCCAGGTCGGCGGTGACCTCCTGTCCGAGGGTGACCGAGAGCGCGGCGTAGTCCTCGCTCAGGTCCGCACCGGCGTTCCAACGTCGATACACCGACGCCACCGCAGCAAGGATGTCGACGAGCAGCGTGGTGCGATCCACCGTGCGGTCCAGAGAGCGCAGGGAAGCGCCTCCGGGCGGCATCTCCGCGACATCCTGGTCGACGTTCACCCCGACGCCGACGACCACCGCGCCGTCGCCGAGCCGCTCGGAGAGGATGCCGCCCACCTTGCCGTCGCCGACGAGCACGTCATTGGGCCACTTCACTCGGGCGTCCACACCCGCTGCGGACTCCAGCGCACGTGCGACTCCCACCCCGACGACGAGCGGCAGCCAGCCCAGCCGATCGACGGACTGCGACGGCCGCAGCAGCAGACTCCACCACAGGCCCGCACGTGCGGGCGACTCCCAGGTGCGACCGCGTCGACCGCGCCCCGCGGTCTGCTCCTCGGCGACGATGGTGGTGCCCTCGGGCGCGCCATCGGCAGCACGCTGCTCGACGTCGGCCATGGTGGAGGGGGTGGATGCGAGCACCTCGGGCAACGGCCACGGCGCCCATGCGGTCCGCTCCAGGCCAGCGAGCGAACCCAGGGGCAGGCGCTCGGGGCTGCCGTCGACCGTGCTCATCCGGCTAAGGTACGCGCGTGACCACCTCACCGACCGCCGGTGTCCCGCACACCAGCGCAGAGAAGGCGGAGGAGCTGATCCGTCGTCGCACCGACGCCGCGGGCCGCCGCCAGGCTGCCATCGACAAGCAGCACGCCAAGGGCAAGCTCACGGCCATGGAGCGCATCGAGGCGCTCCTGGACGAGGGGTCCTTCCAGCAGATCGACGGCCTGGCCCGGCATCGTTCTCACAACTTCGGGCTCGAGAACGACCGTCCCTACGGCGATGGCGTCATCACCGGCTACGGCACGATCGATGGGCGCCCCGTGTGCGTCTTCGCACAGGACTTCACCGTCTTCGGCGGCTCGCTTGGCGAGGTGTTCGGCGAGAAAATCGTCAAGGTCATGGACCTCGCCCTCAAGACCGGGTGCCCCATCATTGGCATCA
>JALQSY010000225.1:2695-3028 GCA_023264215.1 Candidatus Nanopelagicales bacterium | reverse complement strand
CGAGTACGGCACGCAGGCGGTCACCTGGCAGACGGCCATGAACCCCGTCATCGCGCTCGAACTGCTGGCGTCCGGCACCTGGAGCGGAGCCGGGGTGCTGGGCCCCGAGGCGTTCGACGCGGTGCCCTACCTCGATCTCATGCGCGACGGCTACGGCCAGGAGTGGGGTCTGCGCGAGCAGGTTCGTTGAGTGGCGGGTTATCGCACGCGACACGCCAATAGGCGCTGCGATAAGTCGCCAGTCAACGAACTAGGCGTCGAAGCCGGCCGCGACGATGTCCAGACCCTCGCGCAGCAGGGCGTCGGGGATGGACAGCGGCGGCAGGAAGCGCA
>JALQSY010000225.1:0-2685 GCA_023264215.1 Candidatus Nanopelagicales bacterium | reverse complement strand
CAGGTCGGGGTCCGGGTCGGTCGTGCCGGGCTTGACGAGCTCGATCGCCATCATCGCGCCGCGGCCGCGGATGTCGCCGACCTCGGGATGCACCGCCTGGAGTGCCTCGAGGCGCTCGCGCAGGATCGCTCCCACCTCGAGGGCGCGGGCGTTGAGGTTCTCGGTCTCCATCGCCTCGATCGCACCGAGCGCGGCGGCGCAGGCCACGGGGTTGCCTCCGTAGGTGCCCCCGAGACCCCCGACGTGGACGGCATCCATGATCTCGGCCCGCGCCGTGACCGCGGCCAGGGGAAGGCCGCCGGCCATGCCCTTGGCGGTCGTGATCATGTCGGGTACGACGCCCTCGTGATCGCTGGCGAACCAGTCGCCCGTGCGGCAGAAGCCGGTCTGGATCTCGTCCGCGACGAAGACGATCCCGTGCTGCTCGGCGTAGGCCTTGAGCGCGGCCATGAAGCCGGGGGCCGGCACGATGAATCCGCCCTCTCCCTGGATGGGCTCGATGATGATGGCGGCGATGTTCGCCCCGCCGATCTCCTTCTCCATCTTGGTGGTCGCCCAGGAGGCCACCTCGGCTCCGCCGTGCGGGCCGTCGCGGAAGGGGTAGGACATCGGCATGCGGTAGACCTCGGGCGCGAAGGGCCCGAACGACTGCTTGTACGGCATGTTCTTCGCTGTCAGAGCCATCGTAAGGTTCGTGCGCCCGTGATAGCCGTGATCGAAGACGACGACGGCCTGGCGCTTGGTGTACGCGCGGGCGATCTTGACGGCGTTCTCGACCGCTTCCGCCCCGGAGTTGAACAGCGCCGACTTCTTGGCGTGGTCGCCGGGCGTGAGTCGGTTGAGCGCCTCGCACACCTCGACGTAGCCGGCGTAGGGCGTGACCATGAAGCATGTGTGGGTGAAGTCAGCGACCTGCCGCTGCACGCGCTCGACCACCAGCGGATGGGCGTTGCCGATCGTCGTCACGGCGATGCCCGATCCGAGATCGATCAGGGAGTTGCCGTCGACGTCGACGATGACACCCCCGCCGGCACGCTCGGCGAAGACCGGCATCATCCCGCCGACACCGGCGGACACGGCCGCCGCGCGGCGCTCCATGAGCGCTCGGGATCGGGGCCCGGGCATCTCGGTGACGAGCCGCCTCTCCTGAGGGATATCGGTCACGGTCGGCATCAGGGTGTCGGTCATAGGGACGAGCGTAGGACAATCGGGGCGTGGCCGAGCGTCGAGACGTGATCATCCTCGGTTCCACGGGGTCCATCGGGCGTCAGGCCCTCGATGTGATCGCTCGCAATCCGGACCGCTTCCGCGTGGTGGGCCTGTCGGCGGGGGGCGGTCAGCCGGACCTCCTGGCCGAGCAGGCCCGGTCCTTCGGCGTCGATCAGGTGGCGATCGGCGAGGCCGAGTCAGCCGAGCTCGCGGGGCAGCAGGCTGATGTCGTGCTCAACGCCCTCGCCGGCGCCGCGGGGCTGATGTCGACGCTGCGGGCACTCGAGGTGGGCACCGCGCTCGCGCTGGCCAACAAGGAGTCGCTCATCATCGGCGGTCCGCTGGTCAAGGGGATCGCCCGCCCCGGTCAGATCAGGCCGGTCGACTCCGAGCACTCCGCCCTGGCGCAGTGCCTCATGGCGGGAGCGCGTGACGAAGTGTCGCGTCTGGTGCTCACCGCGAGTGGCGGCCCATTCCGAGGCTGGACGCGCGAGCAGCTCGCGGGCGTCACGGTGGAGCAGGCGCTCGCGCATCCGACGTGGAGCATGGGCCCGCTCGTGACGATCAACTCCTCGACCCTGGTCAACAAGGGACTGGAGGTCATCGAGGCGCACCTGCTGTTCGACATTCCGTTCGAGCGCATCGATGTCGTCATCCATCCCCAGTCGATCGTCCACTCCATGGTGGAGTTCGCCGACGGCTCCACCATCGCCCAGGCAAGCCCCCCGGACATGCGACTGCCGATCGCCTGGGCGCTCGGCTGGCCCGACCGGGTCCCGGGTGCGGCCCCCGGCTGCGACTGGTCCGCCTCGGCCGCCTGGGAGTTCTGGCCCGTCGACCACGACGCGTTCCCGGCCCTCGGGATCGCCCGAGAGGCGGGACGGGCGGGGGGCACGGCGCCCGCGGTCTTCAACGGCGCGGACGAGGCGTGCGTCGCGGCGTTCCTCGAGGGGCGCCTGCCCTACCTGGGGATCGTCGAGGTCGTGTCCGAGGTGCTTCGGGAGCACGCCTCGGGTCACAATCGGGGTGCGGGGAACCCGCTCACGGTGGGCGACGTCCTTGACGCAGATGCCTGGGCGCGATCCCGCGCAGGGGAGATCATCGAAGGGATGCGCTGATGTGGGAGGTCGTCGGCATCGTCCTGTTCTTCCTGCTCATCCTGGCCTCCATCGCCCTGCATGAGATCGGTCACCTGGTGCCAGCCAAGAAGTTCGGCGTCAAGGTCACCGAGTACATGGTCGGCTTCGGTCCGACGATCTGGTCTGCGAAACGCGGTGAGACGTCGTACGGCATCAAGGGAATCCCGGTCGGCGGCTACATCCGCATGATCGGCATGCTTCCCCCGCCCAAGGATGCCCCCGAGGGCACGGCGCGCGCGATGTCGACCGGTCGCCTCGCCCTGCTCGTCGAGGATGCGCGACGCCAGTCGCTCGAGGAGATCGCGCCGGGAGACGAAGGCCGCGTCTTTTACAAGCT
>JALQSY010000224.1 GCA_023264215.1 Candidatus Nanopelagicales bacterium | reverse complement strand
GGCCCGAAGAAGGTCAAGACCCAGGTGCAGGGCGAGGAGCTCCGTGTCTCCAGCTCCAGTCGCGACGATCTGCAGGAAGTCATCGCCCTGGTCAAGGACGCCGACCTCGACTTCCCGGTGCAGTTCGTCAACTACCGCTAGGGCCGAACTCCTCGAGTCGCTCGATGCCGTGACGCAGGTCTCGCTGGCGCTGCGCCGGATAGTCGTGGTCCGGCACCCAGTGGAGTGCGTCGAAGGGGCACACCTCGACGCAGATGCCGCAGTACATGCACAGCGCCCAGTCGATGACGAACGAATCGAGGACGGCGATCGAGCGGGGGCGCCGGGCGCCGGGCTCGCTGACCTCCTCGGTGTGACTCTCGATGTGGATGCACCAGTCCGGGCACTCCTTGACGCAGAGCATGCACGACGTGCACGCCGCCGCGTCGAGAGCGATGGCTCCGCGTGCCTGGGGCGGGACGTCGGTCATCGGTCCTGCCTCCACTCCGCGGGGACGCCTGGAGCCTTGGCCCGCGAGCCCTCGGCCTGACCGGGCCATGACGTGTCCAGGCGCGCGACGAGTGGGGTGTCCTTGCGCAGGGGCGGTGCCGCGTGATCGGAGAGGAGCAGCGGCCGTGGATCCGGATGGCCGCGGACCTCGACGCCGAACATCTCCGCGATCTCCCGCTCGTGCCAGGCCGCGGCCGGCAGCACCGAGGTGACGGAGGCGAGCACCGGGTCGCCTCGATCCAGCAGGGTGCGTCCCCACACGCCCTCGAGCGTGCCGGGCTCGGTGCGGCGCTGCAGGTGGATGACGACTTCGATCCGATCGCTGCGAGGCCGGTCGACGGCGGTGAGCAGATCGAGCCGGTCGTAGCCCGCCGCCACGTGACGGGCCACGTCATCGGCCCACGCGTCCCAGGCTTCCGGCTCCTCCATCACGCGGGCACCGCCAGCGCCAGCAGGGCGTCGATGAGCGCTTCGGGCCGGGGCGGACACCCGGGCACGTACGTCGTCACCGGGATCACGCGATCGACGCCCTTGGTCACCGAATAGGAGTCCCAGTAGGGCCCGCCCGAGTTGCTGCACGCGCCGAACGACATCGCGGCCCTGGGCTCAGGCAGTGCTTCCCAGGCCGCCAGGACCTGAGGAGCCAGGGCATCGGTCACCGTCCCGGACACGATGAGCACGCTCAGGGCCCGGGGATCGGGATCAGCGGGCACGAGCAGGCCGCGGCCGACGGCGGCGGCGAACTCGACCGCGCAGCAGGCCAGGCCGAGGTCGCGGACGTGCACCTGGATCGCCGGCTGCGAGGCCACGGCGTAGACGCGCGGCTCCCGGTCCATCCGTGCAGCGTATCCGGGCAGGACTCGCGGAATCCGCGGCCCAGTATCGAAAAACCTCGCTCTCAGCCGCGAATTCGCCCTCGGTCCAGCAATTCGCGGCCCAGTATCGAAAAACCTCGCTCTCAGCCGCGAATTCGCCCCTCGCGGTGCCCGGCGGCCCGGCAGAGCCGCACAGCCCGTCCCGCGCGTCGGCACCGGGCAGCCTGCGCCCGGCAGGCTGCGGGTGGACAATGGACCCCGGTCCCCAGCATGAAGAGGTGAGCGTGAGCGCCCAGACCAAGTCGGTCGTCCCCCTCGGCCGCGTGGTGATCCGGTTCGCCGGCGATTCCGGGGACGGGATGCAACTCACCGGCGATCGCTTCACCTCGGAGACAGCCGGACTGGGCAACGACCTGTCGACGCTGCCGGACTTCCCCGCGGAGATCCGTGCTCCGGCCGGGACACTCGCAGGCGTCTCGGCCTTCCAACTCCACTTCGCCGATCACGACATCATGACGCCAGGCGATCGACCCGACGTCCTCGTCGCGATGAATCCCGCGGCACTCAAGGCCAATGTCGGCGACCTGCGCGCCGGGTGCGACCTCATCGTCAACACCGATGAGTTCACCAAGCGCAATCTCGAGAAGGTGGGCTACGCCACCAATCCGCTCGAGGACGGATCGCTGGATGCCTTCGCCGTCCACGACATCGCGCTCACCTCCATGACGGTCGAGGCGCTGTCTGGCTTCGAGATCTCCAAGAAGGACGCCGAGAGGGCGAAGAACATGTTCGCCCTCGGTCTGCTGTGCTGGCTCTACAGCCGCCCGACCGAAGGCACCATCGACTACCTGAAGGCGAAGTTCGCCAAGAAGCCGGAGATCCTCGCCGCCAACATCGCCGCCTTCGAGGCAGGTTGGTCCTACGGCGAGACGACCGAGGCGTTCTCGGTCCGCTACGAGGTGAAGCCCGCGCCCATGCGCGAGGGGACCTACCGCAACATCACCGGCAATCCGGCGCTGGCCTACGGCCTCATCGCCGCGTCACAGCAGTCGGGCCTTCCGCTCTTCCTCGGCTCATACCCGATCACCCCGGCCTCCGACATCCTCCACGAGCTCAGCAAGCACAAGAACTTCGGCGTCGTGACATTCCAGGCGGAGGACGAAATCGCCGGAATCGGTGCCGCACTCGGCGCGTCGTACGCCGGGTCCCTCGGCGTGACCACGACATCGGGTCCGGGCGTGGCGCTGAAGTCCGAGACGATCGGGCTCGCGGTGTCCCTGGAACTCCCGCTGATCATCGTCGACGTCCAGCGCGGCGGTCCCTCGACCGGCCTGCCGACCAAGACCGAGCAGTCCGACCTGCTCCAGGCGATGTTCGGACGCAACGGCGAGGCCCCCGTCCCCATCGTTGCGCCGCGCTCGCCCGGGGACTGCTTCGACGCCGCCTTCGAAGCCGCCCGTATCGCGGTGACCTACCGCACCCCGGTCTTCCTGCTCTCCGACGGCTACCTGGCCAACGGATCCGAGCCGTGGCGCATCCCCGACGTCGATGCGCTGCCGGCGATCGACCCCGCCTTCGCCACGGCCCCCAACCGCGAGGACGGCTCCTTCTGGCCGTACCTGCGCGATGAGGAGACCCTCGCGCGTCCCTGGGCGGTGCCGGGCACGCCCGGCCTGGAGCACCGCATCGGCGGCCTGGAGAAGGCCGATGGCAGCGGCAACATCTCCTACG
>JALQSY010000223.1 GCA_023264215.1 Candidatus Nanopelagicales bacterium | reverse complement strand
CACTGCACGTGCGCGTGCTGAACGGTCGCAATGCGCATCACGTGGTCGAGGCGCAGTTCAAGTCCTTCGCGCGCGCGCTGCGCGATGCCGTCGCACTCGATCCCCGCGTCGTCGGCGTGCCCTCGACCAAGGGCACGCTGTCGAGCCGCGAGTCGGTGGACTCCTGATGGGCTGGACCGCCGTACTCCTGCTCGCCCTGGCCGCGTTCCTGGCCGGCGGGGTCTATTCCTTCGCCAAGCAGGGCAAGCGCAACGCCGCGGTGATGATGGGCATCCTCGCGGTGATGGCGTTGATCGGCGGCGCGCTGTACGCATGGAGCGCGACGTGAGGAGCGCGACCATCAGCATGGAGTGCGACGTGAGGAGCGCGACCTGATGCGCGTAGTCGTCCTCGACTACGGCTCCGGCAATCTCCGATCGGCCCAGCGCGCGCTGGAGCGCGCGGGGGCACAGGTGGAGGTCTCGGCCGATCCCGACGCTGTCCTGTCGGCCGATGGCCTGGTCGTGCCGGGGGTCGGCGCGTTCGCCGCGTGCATGGCCGGCCTGCAGCGTGTGGACGCCCCCAAGCTCATCGGTCGGCGGCTGGCGGGAGGACGTGCGGTGCTCGGGATCTGCGTGGGGATGCAGGTGCTCTTCGATGCCGGGGTCGAGCACGGCACCGTGACGCCCGGCCTGGCGGAGTGGCCCGGCACGGTCGAGCGCCTCGAGGCCGACGTGCTGCCGCACATGGGCTGGAACACCGTCGCACCGCCGGAGGGGTCGGTGATGTTCGACGGGATCGGTGACGAGCATTTCTACTTCGTCCATTCCTACGGCGTGCTGCGCTGGGAGTTGCCGCCGTCGGAGCTGATGGCGGCGCCGGGTGTCACCTGGACGACGTACGGCACACCCTTTGTCTCCGCTGTCGAGAACGGCGCCCTCTGGGCGACGCAGTTCCATCCGGAGAAGTCCGGCGACGCGGGCGCGCACCTGCTGCGCAATTGGCTCGGAACCCTCGGCTGACGTGAGCGAGGAGTAGCCGTGGCCAAGGAGCGGGCGCGCAAGCGCGCGGAGCGGGAGGCTGCCGCGGCCAAGGAGCGCGAGAAGCGTGCTCGGCAGCGTGCTCGTCGTGAGCGGGTGGACAAGGTGAAGGGCGCGGTCGCCTCGGCTGTCCCCGACAAGCCCAAGGTCGCCCCCGGGCTGCTCGCGCGCCGGCGGCGTCGGCGGCTGCTGGCCTTCGCGCTCGCCATCGTCGCGATCTGCGCGGTGACCTGGCCCTTCCTGCCGTCGTGGACCGCGCGGATCGTCGTGCTGGTGCTCGCGCTGCTCGCGGCGCCGGTGATCTGGGTCCTGTCCTTCGGCCGTGTCTGAGCCGCGTGCGATTGCCTTCCACGGACCCGCGCGCTGAGGCGACCGCGTAGGGTTCGGTCCATGCCCACAGGTACCCGATTCGAGCTCCTGCCCGCCGTCGACATCGCCGACGGCACCGCCGTGCGCCTGGTCCAGGGGGAGGCCGGGACCGAGACGTCGTACGGCGACCCGGTCGCGGCCGCGCGGCAGTGGGTCGAGCAGGGCGCCTACTGGCTGCACGTCGTCGACCTCGACCGGGCGTTCGGGCGCGGCACCAACGCCGATCAGGTGGCCGCGATCGTCGCCGACGTGCGCGATCGCTGCCATGTCGAGGTCGCGGGCGGCATCCGCGATGACGCCTCGCTCGAGGCGGCGTTGGCCACCGGCGCCCACCGCGTCGTGATCGGCACCGCCGCCCTGGAGCAGCCGGAGTGGGTCGCGGGCGTCATCGCGAAGTACGGCGACCGCATCGCGGTATCCCTCGACGTGCGCGGTACGACGCTCGCAGCGCGCGGCTGGACGCAGGAGGGTGGCGACGTCTTCGAGGCCATCGATCGACTCGATGCCGCGGGCTGCGCCCACTACATCGTCACCGATGTCGAGCGCGACGGCACGATGCACGGCCCGCACTTCCACCTGCTCCACCGCATCTGCAAGCACACGCAGACGCCGGTGATCGCCTCCGGCGGCATCGCGACCCTCGAGGATGTCCACAAGCTCGTCGAGATGATTCCCCAGGGCATCGCCGGCGCGATCATCGGCCGCGCGCTCTACGACCAGGCCTTCACCTTCCCCGAGCTCGTCGCGGCGATCGAGCCGCGCATCGACCTGTGGACCTGGGGTCCGCCGCAGCCGTGAGCCTCGCTGTCCGCGTCATCCCGTGCCTCGACGTCGACGCCGGTCGTGTCGTCAAGGGCGTGAACTTCACCGGCCTGAGGGATGCCGGCGACCCGGTCGAACTCGCCCGGCGCTACGACGCCGAGGGCGCGGACGAACTCGTCTTCCTCGACATCACCGCGTCGTCGGGGGATCGCGAGACGACGTACGACGTGGTGCGCCGCACGGCGGACCAGGTGTTTATCCCGCTCACGGTAGGCGGGGGCGTGCGCACGCCCGATGACTTCGACCGGCTGCTGCGCGCCGGGGCGGACAAGGTCAGCCTGAGCACCGCGGCGGTCTCCTCGCCGGTGCTCATCGATGAGGCGGCCGCGCGCTTCGGCTCGCAGTGCGTCGTGCTGTCGGTCGACACGCGGCGCGCACCCGGCACCGAGTCAGGCTTCGAGGTCACCACGCACGGCGGGCGCGAGGGCACCGGGCGCGACACGATCGCGTGGGTGCGCGAGGCAGTGGACCGCGGCGTGGGGGAGATCCTGCTCAACTCCATGGATGCCGACGGCACCCGCGAGGGCTTCGACACCGAGCTCATCGCGCTCGTCCGCGCAGCGGTCGACGTACCGCTCATCGCCAGCGGGGGAGCAGGGCGCGTCGAGGACTTCGTGCCGGCCGTGCACGCGGGTGCCGATGCCGTGCTCGCCGCGAGCGTGTTCCATTTCGGCGACCTGTCGATTCGCGACGTCAAGGAGTCGCTGTCGCGCGCCGGCCTGCCCGTCCGCCCCGTCACTGAGGCGTAGCACTCGATGGCACCGAGGCGTAGCACTCGATGTCACTGAGGCGTAGCACTCGATGGCACCGGTCTGGCTGGCCTGAAACTCCC
>JALQSY010000222.1 GCA_023264215.1 Candidatus Nanopelagicales bacterium | reverse complement strand
CCACGCTGCTCGGTGCGCCGAGCGATCGCATGGTCGGCAACGCCATCCAGACGAACTTCCTGCAGTTCCGTGACTACCCGATCGCGAGTGCGCTGTCGTTCATCCTCATGGCGATCATCCTCACCGTGGTGTTCATCTATGTCCGGCGTGCGGGCACGGAGGATCTCGTCTGATGCGGTGGCTGCGCAGGAATCTCATCCCGATCATCGGCATCCTGGTGCTCGTCTACCTCTTCGTGCCCATTGCCGTCGTGGCGATCCTCAGCTTCAACAAGCCGGATGGCAAGTTCAACATCTCGTGGAATCAGTTCTCGCTCGATGCCTGGCAGAACATCTGCGGCGTACCCGGTGTCTGCGGCTCCTTCGTGACCAGCATCCAGATCGGCCTCATCGCCACGCTCGTCGGCACGATCTTCGGCACGATGATCGCCTTCGCGCTGGTCCGCTACCGCTTCCGCGGGCGCTCGACGACCAATCTGCTCATCTTCCTTCCCATGGCCACACCTGAGGTCGTCCTCGGTTCCAGCCTGCTCGCCCTGTTCCTCAACCTGGCCTTCCCCCTGGGTTTTTGGACCGTGACGATCGCTCACATCATGTTCATCATCAGCTTCGTCGTGGTGACCGTGAAGGCTCGCCTGCAGGGCATGGACCCCAGGCTGGAGGAGGCCGCGCGAGATCTCTACGCCGACCCCAGGGCGACCTTCCGCTACGTGACGTTCCCCCTCGTTCTGCCGGGCATCCTCGGAGCCGCCCTGCTCGGCTTCAGTCTGTCGTTCGACGACTACATCATCAGCGCCTTCAACGCCGGCACCCTGGTGACGTTCCCGATCTACATCTGGGGCGCAGCCCAGCGGGGAATCCCCGTGCAGGTCAACGCGCTTGCGACTCTGGTCTTCGTCATCGCCCTCGTCACGGTCGTGTCGATTCAGGTCATCGGCGCGCGGCGTCGACGCAAGTTGGAGAGCGCCGTCGGCAGCTGATGCCCTATGCCCTTCCCTGACCTCGTCACACCTGCCGCGCGCGCCGCTCTGGCGGACGTGCAATTCACCCCCTACTGGCTCGACCAGCCCCAGCGCCCGCCCGCGCGTCCCGCCCTCGTGGGTGACATCGACGCGGACCTGGTTGTCATCGGCGGGGGACTCAGCGGCCTATGGGCGGCCTACGAGGCGCGGCGCCGATTCCCGAACTGGCAGGTGGTGCTCCTGGAGGGCCAGCGCATCGCCGAGGCGGCGTCCGGACGGAACGGCGGGTTCGTCGCCGCCTCGTTGACGCATGGCCTGCCCAATGGCCTGTCTCGCTGGCCCGACGAGATGCCCGAACTCGTCCGGCAGGGCCAGGCGAACCTCGAGGGGATCATCGCCGTCATCGACGATGAGGGCATCGACTGCGACCTGGTGCGCTCGGGCGAACTCGATGTTGCCGTCGAGGACTACCAGGTTGACGATCTTCGCGAGATGGTCGACGAGGCCGCTGCCCTGGGCCTGGGCTACGAGTTCCTCGACCGGGACTCGGTACGGGGGCTCGTCGACTCGCCGACGTATCGAGCGGGTGTGCTCGACCGCGCCGGCGTCGTGATGGTGGACCCGGCACGACTGTCGTGGGGGCTGGCTGCGGCGGCCGAGCGCGCCGGTGTCGACGTCTTCGAGCACACCCGTGTCACGTCGCTGGATCGTGCGGGCGCGGGCATGCGCGTCACCACGGACTTCGGATCCGTCCGGGCTCACCGGGTCGCCCTCGCGACGAGCGCCTTCCCGCCGCTCCTGCGCCGCCTCGGGCACTACGTCGTGCCCGTCTACGACTCGGTGCTCATGACCGAGCCGCTCTCCGCCGATCAGCGAGCCGCGATCGGCTGGCGGGACCGGGTCGGCATCGGCGATGCGGGCAACCAGTTCCACTACTACCGCATGACCCATGACGGCCGGATCCTGTGGGGCGGGTACGACGCGTCGTACTACGGCGGATTCAATCCCCTGCACGAGCGGCAGGGCGCACCCTTCGCTCGCCTCTCGGAGCACTTCCGCTACACCTTCCCCCAGCTCGACGGACTTCGCTTCACCCACGCGTGGGGCGGGGCAATCGACACGTGTTCGCGCTTCACCGCGTTCTGGGGCACGGCATACGACGGACGCGTCTCCTACAGCCTTGGCTTCACCGGGCTCGGCGTGGGCGCGAGCCGATTCGGCGCTCAGGTGATGCTCGACCTGCTCTCGGAAGAGAGCACCGAGCGGACGGCGCTGGAGATGGTCCGGACGAAGCCGATTCCCTTCCCTCCCGAGCCGATTCGCAGCGTGGGCATCGGCATCACCCGGCGCGCCATCGACAAGGCCGATCGCAACGAAGGCCGGCGCAACCTGTGGCTGCGGACCCTTGACCGCATCGGCCTCGGCTTCGACAGCTGACCCCCTAGGGTGGGCTCATGACGCGCTACGGCGGACAGTACGGCCCCGATCTCACCTTCCTCGGCGTGCCTCGGTGCGATCTCGACGATCCAGCGACCTATGCGGATGCGGATGTCGTGATCCTCGGAGCGCCCTTCGATGGCGGAACGTCGTATCGCAGTGGTGCTCGCTTCGGACCCCAGGCACTGCGCATGGCCTGCTACCTCGGTCATGACGGCTCACGGCCCTCGCTGGCGTTGCGCACCGACGGGCTGCAGGACCTCCGGGTCGTCGACGGCGGCGATGTCGAGATGTACAGCGGCGATGCCGCCCGATCATGCGCGGACCTCGAGGTGGTCGTCCAGCGCGTTGCCGAGACAGGCGCCGTGCCGCTGGTGCTCGGCGGCGACCACACGATCACGTGGCCGGACGTGACCGGCGTCGCGCGGGCGCGGGGGTGGGGCCGTGTCTCCGTACTGCACTTCGATGCCCATGCCGACACCGGTGACATCGAGTTCGGCTCGCTCATCGGTCACGGTCAGCCGATGCGCAGGCTCATCGAGTCCGGTGCCGTGCCGGGCACCCATTTCGTGCAGGTGGGCCTTCGCGGCTACTGGCCCCCGCAGGACACCTTCGAGTGGATGCAGGAGCAGGGCATGGTGTGGCACACCATGCAG
>JALQSY010000221.1 GCA_023264215.1 Candidatus Nanopelagicales bacterium | reverse complement strand
CGAAGGCCGTCGCGAAGTCGCGCTGGATGAGCGTGCGCACCTTCTGCGCCTGCCCGTAGTAGGCGTCGTAGTAGCCGCTCGACAGGGCGTAGGTGCCGAGCATGATGCGGCGCTTGACCTCCGGACCGAAGCCCGCCTCGCGCGTGAGCGCCATGACCTCCTCGACCGAATGTGCGCCGTCGTCGCCGACACGCAGGCCGTAGCGCATGCCGTCGAAGCGAGCCAGATTCGACGAGCACTCGCTCGGCAGGATGAGGTAGTACGCACCCAGGGCGTAGTCGAAGTGGGGACACGAGACCTCGACGACCTCGGCCCCGAGGTGCTCCAGGATCTCGACCGCCTCGCGGAACCGTTGCTCCACGCCGGCCTGGTAGCCCTCCCCGGTGAGTTCGCGGACGAGTCCGACTCGCATGCCGCGGACGTCCGCGCGCGCGGCAGCCGCGACGACGTCGGGCATCGGATCGGGGATGGACGTCGAGTCGCGCGGATCGTGGCCGCCAATCGCGGCGTGCAGCATCGCCGCGTCCATCACGGTGCGGGCGCATGGTCCGGCCTGATCCAGGCTCGAGGCCAGCGCGACCAGGCCGTATCGCGAGACGCCGCCGTACGTCGGCTTCACGCCGACCGTGCCGGTGACGGCAGCGGGCTGGCGGATCGAGCCACCCGTGTCGGTGCCGATGGCGATCGGCGCCTCGAAGGCGGCCACCGCCGCGGCCGAACCGCCGCCGGATCCGCCGGGGATGCGATCGAGGTCCCAGGGGTTGCGCGTCGGGCCGTACGCCGAGTGCTCGGTCGAAGAGCCCATGGCGAACTCGTCCATGTTGGTCTTGCCGAGGATGACGATGTCCGCTGCGCGCAGCCTCTCCACCACGGTCGCGTCGTAGGGCGGGCGCCACCCCTCGAGGATGCGCGAGCCGCACGTGGTGGGCACGCCGCGCATCGCCAGGATGTCCTTCAGCGCGAGCGGTACGCCGGCGAGCGGACCGAGCGCGTCGCCGCGTGCGCGGCGAGCATCGATGTCATCCGCGGTGGCAAGCGCCTCGTCGGCATCGACGTAGAGGAAGGCGCGGACGCGGTCGTCGACCTCCGCGATGCGGTCGAGGTGCGCCTGGGTGACCTCTCGCGCACTCACCTCGCCCTCGGCCATGGCGGAGGCGAGCGTCGCCGCGCTCTGGCGGACCAGATCGCGCTCCAGCGGGGTGCTCACGCCTCCTCCTCGAGGATGCGAGGCACTCGGAACCGGTCATCCTCCACAGCAGGCGCCGCCGCGAGTGCCTCGTCGCGAGGCAGGCCCGGGCGGGCAGCATCAGGGCGCGTCACATTGACGAGGGGCACCGGGTGGGACGTCGGCGGAATGTCGTCGGCAGCCACCTCCGATACGCGGGCCACGGCCTGCAGGATCACGTCGAGCTGCTCGGCGTAGTGGTCGAGTTCGTCCTCGGCGAGGTCGAGGCGGGCGAGGCGAGCGAGGTGCGCGACCTCCTCACGACTGATCGCGGGCATGGGGGCCAGTCTAGGGACGGGGGACTGTGGCCCGGCGGGTCGGCCAAGCCGCCCCTGTCGGGCTTGCCCGGCGGGTCGGCCGAGCCGCCCCTGTCGGTCTACACCGACGAAGCCGCTGCCCGTGCCGCCTCCGGGCCATCGTCGAGGAGTACGCGGAAGCCGACGACGTCGAGGATGGGTACGCCGAGGGACACCGCCTTCTCGTACTTCGAGGACGTCGACTCGCCGGCCGCGACGAGGAAGTCGGTCTTCTTCGACACCGAGCCGGAGACCTTGCCGCCGCGCTCCTGCACGGCCGCCGTGGCCTCATCGCGGGTGAATCCCTCGAGCGAGCCGGTGATGACCACCGTCACGCCGTCCAGCGTCCCGGGGCCGGCCGCTGCCTGGTCATCCTCCAGTCGGACGCCCGCGGCACGCCACTTGTCGACGACCTCGCGGTGCCACGGCTCGGCGAACCACTCCTGGAGCGCCTCCGCGATCACGCCGCCCACTCCCTCGACCGCCTCGAGCTGCTCCGGCGTCGCGGACATGATCGCGTCCATGCTGCGGAAGTCGCGCGCGAGCGCCTGCGCAGCCGTGGGTCCGACGTGACGGATCGACAGCGCGACGAGCGCGCGCCACAGGGGTCGGTCCTTGGCCGCCTCGATCTGAGCGAGCATGCCCTTGGCGTTCTCGGTGAGCTGAGGTCCCTCCTCGCCCTTGCCGGGCTCGCGCGTGAAGAACGGGCAGCGCAGCAGGTCAGCCGCGGTGAGCGCGAAGAGGTCCCCCTCGTCGTGGACCAGGCCGCACTCCAGCAGCGCGATCGCGGCCTTGTAGCCCAGGCCCTCGATGTCCATGGCACCTCGTGAGGCCACATGGAACAGGCGCTCGCGCATCTGGGCGGGGCACGAGCGGGTGTTGGGGCACCGGATGTCCGCGTCGCCCTCCTTCTCCGGCGCGAGCGTCGTTCCGCACTCGGGGCAGGAGACGGGCATGACGAACTCCCGCTCGCTGCCGTCGCGCACCTCGATCACCGGGCCGAGGACCTCGGGGATCACGTCGCCGGCCTTGCGCAGGAAGACCATGTCGCCGATGAGCACGCCCTTGCGCTTGACCTCCTGCGCGTTGTGCAGCGTGGCCATCGAGACCGTCGATCCCGCGACCTTGGCCGGCTCCATGACCGCGAACGGCGTGACACGTCCGGTGCGTCCGACGTTGACCTGGATATCGCGCAGTCGCGTGCGCACGACCTCGGGCGGGTACTTGTAGGCGATCGCCCAGCGCGGTGCTCGCGACGTCGCACCCAGGCGCTCCTGGATCGCGAGGTCATCGACCTTGATGACGACACCGTCGATCTCGTGCTCGACATCATGGCGGTGCTCGCCGTAGTAGCCGATGTACTGCTCGACGCCGGCGAGGTCGGGGACGAGCCGGATCCGGTCGCTCGTCGGGAGCCCGAGCCCCCCGAGCACGTCGTAGGCCTCGCTCAGGGTCGCGAATGCCACGCCTTCATGCGCCCCGATGCCGTGCACGACCAGGCGGAGCGCCTCCAGGCGACCGGTAGCCAGGGCGAGCTC
>JALQSY010000220.1 GCA_023264215.1 Candidatus Nanopelagicales bacterium | reverse complement strand
CGTGGTCGCCGGCTTGGCCGTTGTCCTTGCCGCGGAAGAAGTGGTTGAAGCCGACCTCGTAGAGGGACGCGGACGATGCATAGGTCGAGATGTGGCCGCCGACGCTGATGCCGGGACGCTGCGCGCGATGGACCATGATGGCGGCGTTCCAGCGGATGAACTCGCGGATCCTGCGCTCGAGGGCTTCGTCGCCGGGGAACCACGGCTCCATCTCCGGCGGGATCGTGTTGATGTAGTCCGTCGACCGCAGGCTCGGCACACCGAGGTTGCGCTCGGCGGCCCGGCGCAGCAGCGCCAGCATGAGGTAGCGCGCGCGGTAGGAGCCCGAGCCGTCGATCACCTGGTCGAGCGACGCGGTCCACTCCGACGTCTCCTCGGGGTCGACGTCGACGTACTGGGTCGGCAGGCCCCCCGCGAGGAGTGGCTGCTGGCGGAGCGGATCGAAGCCGGTAGACATGTCCTGCCCTTCGCGCCGTGGTGCCCAGGGTCGCCGGGCACCGGTCGATGGAGCCCGACAGGGGCGGCGTGACCGACCCGCCGAGCCAGACCATCCTCGCGCACCCGAGCCGACCGGGGCGGCGCGCCCCGGCGTACGCGCGAGTAGGGATGCCGGGATGCTGACCGGAGAGGCGGGGCGATCGCGCCTCGCACGCCTCATCCGATGGCACGGTGCCGGCAGTCCGCCGGGGGCAATACGTCCGAGTTGCTTGCGCAAGGGTCGCGGGTCCGGTGGACTACGCCTGTGGCCCGACGCTCGAGGAGGCGACCGTGAGTGGCCAGGCTGCGCCCGTGCTGGGCGCCCTGGGCATCTCGGCGGGCACCGTGGTGTGGGAGATCGGCACCGACGACGACGCCGACGGCGAACTCCGCGAGGCCCTCGCAGCGGCTGAGGGCGTCGAACTCGTCGACGATGACTACGACGACGTGGTCGATGTCGTGCTCCTGTGGTGGCGCGAGGACGACGGGGACCTGGTCGACGCGCTCGTCGACGCGATCGGTCCGCTCGCCGATCACGGTGTCGTGTGGCTGCTCACTCCCAAGCCCGGGCGCGACGGACATGTCGAGGCCGAGGACATCTCGGATGCGGCCCCGACGGCGGGCCTTCAGCAGACATCGACCGTCAGCGCCGGGCGCGACTGGCAGGGCACCCGGCTGGTCGCACCGCGCGCTGGCCGTCGCTAGTTGCCGCGCAGCCTGCGCCAGACTCCGCCGATCGCGTCACCGACCGCGCGCGCCGCGGCCGCGGACGATTCGTAGGCGCTGAGCGCAGCGCGCAGGCCGTCGGTGCCGGGCAGTCCCGGTGCCCGGGAGAGGACCTGGGCGACGGAGAGCAGGCCGGTCAGGTCCTCGGCCCGCAGATCCCCGCGCGCGTAGGCGGCCGGGGCCGATGCCCTGCCGGAGGCGATGTCGATGAGGACTCAGGCATCGCACGTCAGGGTCGGTCCGGCTGGCTCGCTCATCCTGGCCGTGCGCCAGTCCCCGTCGCGGGCTCCCGTGCCGATGCCGACCTGGGGTGTGATGACCGTGAGAGACACGGCGGCGTCCTGCTGCGCGGAGACTGCACCCACGGTGTCGATGAGGGCGGCGAGGCCCGCCGCGAGGAGGGTGTCCGGAGCGCGCACGCCGGCGGGCTCGAGATCGCGCGCGGCCACGGCGCACTGGTACGCCGTCGCAGCGACGAGCGTGCCGAGCGGCACCACGCCCAACGGACCGGCTACGGGCAGGAGCGCCTCGCTCGCCACGTCGGACGACTCCGCCCAGGCGACGATGTCGTCGCGTGCGCGCAGCAGCGACTCGCGCATCAACCCGGGGGAGTCTGCGACATGCGCCTGGACCACCCGTGCATCGATGGCCTCGAGCGGCTCGGCCGTGAGGTCACCCGCGAGGGCCGCCGCGCGGATCGCCGGGAGGGGGCGTCCCTCGGGCCACGATCCGAGCACGACGAGGGTGCGGGCCGCCGTGCGTCCGTCCTTGCGACTCGGCGCGCGCAGGTCGATCCCCTCGGTGACGTCTAGCAGCGCATCCCAAGCGGCGACGGTCGCCTGGAGGGTGCCGTCGAGGTCGGTGCTCACCCGGCCGCGCTCGCCGGGATCCGGCGACAGGGGCTCGGGCGGTAGCGTCACACGCACATCCTGCCGCGAGAGGAGTGACGATGGTCGACGTGGGCCAGATGGCGCCCGACTTCACGCTGACCGATCAGCACGCTCAGCAGGTCACCCTGTCTGCTCATGCATCCCCGACGCTCGTGGTCTTCATCCCCGCGGCGTTCACCCCCGTGTGCGGCGGGGAACTGCAGGCGCTGCGGCCGATCGCCGAGCGGGCGAGGGTGCTCGCCGTGTCGTGCGACTCGATGTTCACCCTGCGCGCTCTCGCCGACGCCGAGGGCATCGAGTTCACCTTGCTCAGCGACTTCTGGCCGCACGGCGAGGTGGCGCGGGCGTACGACGCTTTCGATGACGTGTCGGGCATGGCGCGACGCGTCAGCCTGCTCATCGACGGCGGCGGTCGAGTCACCGAGCGATGGCAGTCGCCGCCCGGCCAGGCCCGGGATGCCGACGACTACCTGCGCGCCCTGCATCGCCCGGCCTCCGGCTAGGGGCCCACGGGGGCGGATTCCCCCGAGATGCGGACTCGGGGTTTCGGGTGTCCACTAAGGGTGTGGCCGGCGGGGGCCCGAGACCCCGCCGGCCGCATCCATGTCCGGGATCGTGCCGCAGCCGGTGGATGGCCCGCAATGTCAGGACGACGACGGCAGGGCTCGGGATTCCTGGCCGCTTCAGTTATTCGCCGGGACTAGTCGTCCGAGACGAGGATGCGCCGGTACTTGGCGCCGTCGACAAGCGTGACCACCGTGCCCGGCCCGTTGCCCTTGACGGCACAGAAGTCTGTCCCGTCGGGCGACGTGAACGTCCCCAGCTTCGTGTCCGCGGTGCCCTCACCCATGACCTTGTGACCCTCCACCTCGGCAAGGAGATCGTCCACGTGATCGATGCTCGTGACGTCACTGCGCGGGATCGTGAAGGACTTG
>JALQSY010000021.1 GCA_023264215.1 Candidatus Nanopelagicales bacterium | reverse complement strand
CCCTCGCCTGGATCGCTCCCAGCATGCTGCTGCTCGCGATCGCTGCGGCTCGGGTACGTGTGCTCACGCAGGACCACGCCGGAGAGTCGCGACTGGCGCCACTGGCCTGGATGGTCGCCGGCTTCCTCGTCCTGGCGGCCGTGGGTGCGGCGCTCGCCGTCGTCTAGCCTTGCCGAGCATGAGCGCCTGCACTGTTGAATCCCTCCGCGCGGCGGTCCACGGGCTGATGCCCGATCTCCAGTCCGACCTCGAGGCGCTGGTGCGCATCCCATCCTGCGCCTTCACCGGGTTCCCGCGCGAGCCGGTGCACGAGGCCGCGGACTTCACGCGCCGCCTGCTCGCCGAGGCGGGGATGCAGGCCGATGCGCTGCCCATCGATGGTGGTGAGCCCGCGGTCGTCGGTCGCGTCGGCGACGGCCCGGCACGAGTCCTGCTCTACGCGCACTACGACGTCCAGCCGGCAGGCGACCTGTCGCTGTGGACGACGCCTCCCTTCGAGCCGACGCTGCGTGACGGCCGGCTCTACGGCCGTGGTGCCGCTGACGACAAGAGCGGCATCGTCATGCACCTCGGTGCTCTCCGCGCCCTGCGCGAGGTCCTCGGGCACGTGCCGGTGCAGGCGACCGTGCTCATCGAGGGGGAGGAGGAGTGCGGTGGACCCCTTCCCGAGTACGTCCTGGACAACCCGGCCGTCGCGCAGGCGGACGTCATCGTCATCGCCGACGTGGGCAATCGAGCGATCGGCGAGCCGACCTTCGTCACTGCTCTGCGCGGCGTGGTGGATGCGACCGTCGAGGTGAGGACCCTGCCGCGCCAGGCGCACTCGGGGATGTACGGCGGCCCCGCGCCCGACGCGCTGCTCGCCCTCATCCGGATCCTCGACACCCTGCGCGACGAGAACGGCGACACGACCATCGTGCCGGGCTACCCGTGGACGGGCGCGCAGGCCGACGAGCACGAATTCCGCGCCGAGCTCGGCATGCGCCCCGATCAGCCACTGCTGGGCACCGGACCGCTCACTGACCGGCTCGTCACGCGCCCCGCGGTCAACGTCATCGGCCTCGACGCTCCGCCCGTGGAGGGAGCGATCAACGCCGTGATTCCGTGGGCGCGCGCGAAGGTGTCGCTGAGGCTGCCACCGACGACGGATCCACAGCAGGCGCTGGATGCACTCTGCGATCACCTGCGAGATGCGGCTCCGTGGGGGGTCGATGTCACCGTGACCCCGGGCGAGCTCGGCCGCGGGTGCGCGATCTCCACGGACGGCCCGGCCTACGAGGCGGCGCGCTGGGCGATGGAGGCGGCGTTCGGCAAAGCCTCGACCGAGGCGGGGGAGGGCGGCAGCATCCCGCTCCTGGCCGCGCTCGCCGAGGTGGCTCCGGATGCGGAGATCATGCTCATCGGAGCCGAGGATCCGGGCGCGCACATCCACGCGCCCAACGAGTCGGTGGACCTCGAGGAACTCGAGCGCATGGTGCTTGCCGAAGCACTGCTGCTCGCGCGGCTGGGCGGACTGCTGCAGGACTAGAGCGTGCCGCGGTCGCGCTTGTTGCGCTCGGTCCACTCGCGCATGCGCGGCGGGTATCCGACCTTCTGCGTGTCGTAGAGCGGGATCTTCCACTTGCGGGTCAGATCACCCGCCTCCTCCGGTGACTCGACCCGCCGCCGGGTCCATTCGCCGTCATGGGCGACCAGCACCAGGGTCGTCTCGGTCGCCATGGTCACCGGCTCCAGGTAGGCCTCGACGCCCGTGCGCGTGCGGGTGAACTCCTCGAGGTGCCTCAGGTCCTCGCGCGTGCTGCCGCGGTCCCACGCTGCGTGCCTCTTGCGGCGATTGAACAAGCCCATTCATCCAGTCTGGCACCGGCCGTCGCCCGAGGCATGCGCGGGCAGGACTGATGTCGGCGGCGCACTACGGCACGCCGGGAGCGGGCTCGGCCGGCTCATGCAGCGGATCGGCGTACGACGGGTAGGCGTGCCCGGAGGCCGTCGACAGCCACAGCGGTCGGCCGTCGGCCGCCGTATCGATGACGAAGTGACCCGCGGTGACCGCGAGATGGTCCGGGCCGCAGACGAGGTGGAGGTTGTCCGCGGTCGTATTGGTGCCGTCGAAGTCGATCGCGTGGTCGAGCTGCGCCTCGCTCGCCGGTCGGGAGCAGGTGTCAGCCGTGCACGTGACGTCGCGCCCGGCGATCAGGTCGCGGAGGGCGACGCTGGGTCGGTAGCGCGTGGTGCCGGCGTCGATGATCTGGCGTGAGGTGTCATCGCGCAGCCAGCGTCTCCAGGACTCGGCATCGGCGAGGATCTCGCGTGCGATCGGGGCGGGCACCCAGCCGTAGCCGGGAACGTAGCCGGGTTCCTCGGCCAGGTGGAGCGCGGTCGCGGCATCGACGATGACCGCTGCCTGCTGCTTCGGCCGGCTCCCCGTGGTCCCCGCGTGGGGGATCGCCCAGGGGTCGGCACCCTCCAGCTGGATTGTCGGCGCGACCGAGCCTTCGGCAACGTTGCCAGCGTGATCGGTCTGCGTGCTGTGGACAACCGCGGCGGGGCCCAGCATGGCGTGCAACCGGTGGATCGCGGTCAACGTCGCATCGAAGCGCAGCGCGCCGATCGTGCACGACGGCGCAGAGCCCTCGTCCCGCAGAGCCTGCTTGCGGGCCAGGGCGAGTGCCTGGACCTGGCGGGATGCGCGGTAGACATCGTCGTAGGGACCCGTGATGGACAGGCGGGCCTGGCCATCCCTGAGGGGATAGACGGTGACGTCGCGCTGCTCCGCACGCTCGCGCGTGCGCTCGGCCATGCCGGCTGCATCACGCTTGGCCAGGGACTTGCGCAGGCGGTCGGTGAGGCGCTTCGGATGATCCGTCGCCGCGTGCGGCAGGACGTCGTCGAGCACCGCATCGCGCAGGTCGGGCGGGATGTCGGTGAGCTCGCGCTCGGCGGCGCGCAGGTGGCCGTAGCCCCAGTGCCCGGCCCACGCCTCGTCGACGGCGCGCGGCATGGACTCCACGAGGAGTCGCGCCGAGTCGATGCGGCGCCCGGCGGTGCGCGGGGACACGCGCGTGGCGAGGCTGATCTCGAGGGTGATCGCACGCTCGCGCACCGCCCACGCCTCATCGCGGATCTGGGCTGCCAGGACTCGCGCCTCGCCCTCGGCCAGTGCATCGGCACCCGCTTCGCTCAGCTCCTCCCGGACCTGCTCGTCCACCTCGTGCTCCGGCCATCCCGAGGTGGGTCCGGCGACAGCGGCTGTGGCGACGGTGGAGAACGCTTCGAACCAGGCAGCACACGACGTGACCAGGCGCAGGAAGGTGATCCGGTCGTGCATGGACAGGGCGGCGATGTCGACGCGCTCGAGCAGGGAGAGCGCCTGGCCGCCGATGCCTGACTCACCGGCGAGGTCGAGGAGCTGGCGGTCACGCTCCGCTGACTGCGCGGGCGGCGGTGCGAGGGCGGCGCGCATCGCGTGATGGGAGCGGGGGACGACGTCATCTGGCTGCATGACCTGACGCTACGTCGGGGGTCTGACACCCGACGCCAACGAGGCAACCGTCGATGAAGCGTTTTCTTCCCCCGTCGACGCACGCGACGTTCGAGGAGTGGCCCAGCAGCCGTGATCGCCTGGCTATCCTGCGTCCATGGCGTACGTCGATCCCCAGGCCGTCGCGGACTACGCGCGCGATGGCGCCGTGGTCATCCGCGGTGCCTTCACTCCCGAGCAGGTCGAGCTCGTCCGCGCCGGCGTGGACCGCAACCTGGCCGAGCCGGGTCCGCTGGCGGCCGTCGCGAGCGCGGAGACCGACACTGGCCGATTCATCGAGGACTTCTGCAACTGGCAGCGGATCCCGGAGTACCGCGAGTTCATCGAGATCTCTCCGGCCGCTGAGATCGCCCGTGAGCTGATGCAGTCCGAGCAGGTCCGGCTCTATCACGATCACCTGCTGGTCAAGGAGCCCAAGACCCAGCAGCGCACGCCGTGGCACCAGGACCAGCCGTACTACAACGTCGACGGGCGCATCAACGTCTCGATGTGGATGCCCCTGGATCCCGTGCCGAGGGAGTCCACGCTGGAGTTCGTCGCGGGCACCCACCTCGGTCCCTGGCTCATGCCGCGCACCTTCCAGCAGGAGCAGGCGAAGTGGTTCCCCGAGGGCTCGCTCGCGGAGCTGCCGAGGATCGACGAGGACCGGGACGCGTACCCCATCCTGGGCTGGGAGGTCGAGCCCGGCGACGCCGTGTGGTTCCACATGCTCACCGTGCACGGGTCAGCCGGGACGAAGTCGATGCGCCGGGCATTCTCGCTGCGCTTCCTCGGCGATGACATGGTGCATGCTCCACGCGCCTGGCGGACCTCGCCGGAGTTCGAAGGGCTCGTGGACGAGTTGCCCGCGGGCGGCCCGATGGATCACCCGCTCTTTCCCGTGCTGGCCTGACCGCCGTGGCACTGATGCACGGCCTCGCGTGCGATCATGCGACCCATGTCGATACGGCGTAACCGCCTTCCGCGCGAGGCCCTCGTCAACCACCGGGGCGACATCGCGTTGAGCGGCAAGGCTCCGTCCAAGCGCTTCGCGGTCTACGTCTACGGTGCTGGAGCGAAAAGCAACACTGTCACGGTGACGGCTCGCTGATGCGGGTGCAGATCTGGAGGCGCTTCAGCGACCTCGATCCGCTTGGACACGTCAACAACGTGGCGTATCACGACTACCTGCAGGAGGCCCGCATGGGTCTCATCGGCGAACTCGACGCCGTCGTCAACGACGGCTTCGCGCAGATCGTCGTATCGCAGCAGATCCGGCACATCAAGCCGCTCGGCTACTCCCGCGAGCCCGTGATCATCGAGGCGATCGTCACTGACATGGCGCGTACGTCGTACTCCATCGACTACCGCATCCTCGACGAGCACGGAGATGTCGCCGCCGAGGCGACGACGAAGCTCGCCGTGGTCGACCCCGAGAGCGGGCGCCCGATCAGGATGCCGGAGTCCCTGCGCGAGCAGCTGCTCGCGGTCAACGACTAGCCCTGGGACCAGAAGACTATGCGGCCGTCAGCATGTGATGACGACACGGGTACGCCGTACGCCTGTGTCAGTGCCTCTGCCGTCAGTGTCGACGCGGCCGGGCCCTGACCGACGACGCTACCGCGTGACAGCAGTGTCGCCGAATCAGCGAGGGCTGACAGGCGCGCGAGATCGTGGCTGACGATGACGACAGCGTCACCGGCATCCCTGCGGCGTCGGACCGCGGCGTCGAGGTGGGCCTGGCCGGCGAGGTCGAGCGCCGCGTCCGCCTCATCGAGCAGGAGCACGGGTGCACGCTGAGCGAGGACACGGGCCAGGTGCACTCGCGCGCGTTCCCCACCCGACAGGGTGGTCACTGGGCGATCGAGAAGCGAGGCGAGATCGTGCTCCTCGATCACCTCGGCGATCACGTCATCGTCCTGGGCGGAAGCGTCCGTGCCGCGCCACGCCAGTCGTCCCCACGACACGACCTGTCTCACCGTGAACGGGAAGGCGAGCGATGTCTCCTGGGCGAGCAGGGAGCGACGGCGGGCCGCCGCCCGAGTGGAGATGCTCGACCACGGCGAGCCGGCCACGAGGGCATTGCCGCGATCGGGGGCGAGGTCTCCTGCGAGTACGGCGAGCAGTGTCGACTTGCCTGAGCCGTTGGGTCCGACGAGTGCATGCACCTCACCAGACATCACCTGCAGGTCGACTCCGTCGAGCCGATCACGCACCGTGACGCCTCTCGCCTCGACACGGGCATCGGCCATGCGCGCGGTCATGCCCAACCGCCCTGTGCTGCGCGTGTGCGACGAAGGAGGACGACGAACACGGGGGCGCCGATCACCGCGGTGACGACCCCGAGAGGGATCTCGACGGGGGAGACCGCCGTGCGGGCGATGGTGTCCGCGAGGATGAGGAGCAGGGCTCCACCGAGGGCTGATCCGACCAGTAGGCCGCGATGCCCTGGGCCCATCAGCATGCGCACGGCATGGGGCACGACCAGGCCCACGAAGGCGATCACCCCGACGACCGCAACCCCGGCGGACACGGCGAGGACCGCGCCGGCAAGGGCCATGATGCGCGTGCGATCCACGTCGACGCCGACGGCCCAGGCCGCACGATCGCCGAGTGCCATGACGTCAAGGTCTCCGGCGACCCAGAAGGCCAGGATGAGCGCGACGACAAGGAACGGCAGCGTCGACCAGACGCCCGGCCATGTTGCGAGTGCGAGACTGCCGGTCGTCCAGAAGGTGGCCGATCGAGCCCCGGCAGTGTCGGACGCGGCGACGACGACGGAGAGCAGGGCGGCGGCGAAGGCCGTGACGGCGACGCCGGCGAGCACCAGGGTGACGACCTCGGTGCGTCCGGAGGATGACCGCGCGATCCACATCACGAGCGCCATGCCTGAGAGTCCGAGGACGGTTGCGCCGACCGCGGCCAGGATCGATGAGTACGCCGCTCCGACAGCGACGGCGATCACCGCGCCGAGTGCAGCGCTGGCGGAGACGCCGATGATCCCCGGGTCGGCGAGCGGATTGCGCAGCGTGCCCTGAAGGAGCGCACCGGAGATGCCCAGGCCGGCGCCGACGATGAGGGTCAGCGCGATGCGAGGAGCGCGAATCTCCGTGACGATCACGGTGGATGTCTCGGCTGCGCCGATGAGGAGCGCGCCCGCTGAGGCGGCGGCGAGCAGGACTGCCAGCCCGGCGAGGACGAAGGCGGTGCGACGCCGGGGTGGCGAGGAGGTGGTGGTCATGCCCGGGCGGGTGCAGCCCGGGCGATCGCCGAGCGAAGCAGATCGACCAGGGCACCGGTGCGAGGACCGTAGGACAGGAGCACCTCGTCGTCCACGGCGATGACGCGTCGCTCCTGGCCTGCCGTTGTCTGGGCCACTCCGGGCAGGGCGAGCAGGCCGTCGACGCCGTTGACCGACTCCAAGCCGCCGGTCATCACCAGGAGGACCTGCGGATCGAGCGCCGCCAGGGCCTCGGCGGTCAGGGGTGTGAAGGCCTCGAGTCCGTTGGCTGCGCCCACGTCGGTGCCTCCGGCGGCGGCGATCAGCGCATCCGCCCCAGAACCTGCACCGCCGAGCAGGTAAATGGCTGATGTGCCCCGCAGATAGAGGAAGGCGATGCGCGGCGCGTCGGGAGCGGAGGCCACGTCGGTGGCCGGGAGCGTGGCGAGTAGGGGTGCTGGATCGACGCCCACGGCCTCGGCAACGGCACGGGTGCGCGGCTCCATGTCTGCGAGCGTCCATGCTTCGGGCACCTCGACGATGCGCGCTCCTGCCGCCTCGATCTGCTCGAGTGCCTCCGCGGGCGTCGTTCGCGCGTCGATCAGCACGACATCGGGCTCTAGAGAGATGACCCGCTCGGCTGAGACGCTGTGCGCCTCGGTCACGACCTCGGCCCCCGCCGGCACCGCGCTCGTCTCATCTCTGCCGACCACCTTGTCACCGACGCCGAGGGCGACGAGGGTCTCGCCGACGCCCGTCGCCACGCTCACGATCCGCTCGGGGGTCTGCGATCCCGCAGCGCCGAGGGGCTCGATGTCTGGCAGGTCGGCGGCTGTGATGACGATGGGCTCACCCGGCGTGCTGATCGAAGCTCCTGCGCTCGCGGAGGAGGTGGAGTCCCCTGCGTCCGCGGATGTCGTGACGCTGCACGCTGATGTGACCGTGACGATGAGTCCGAGCGCCGCTGCCGTCAGGACGGCGCGATGGCACGACCCTGGCGCAACGTTCATCGCCTCAGTATCGCCACGCATGTCGGTGACCTTCCCGACGCCGTGTCGGGATCATGCCGACGCCGCGTCAGGCGTTGACGAGGTATCAGCACCTACGTTCGCCGCATGCGACAGGTGCTGATGGCGATTGCAGCGATGGCTGCGGTGGCGGCCCTGCCTGCCCCCGCGCACGCCACCACCGCTGGCACACCCGCGTCCGCGGGGCAGGCGGATGCCACGACCTCGACTTCCGTCAGCGTCGAGCGTGCTGCTTACGCCGCTCGAGCCAGCACGATCGGACGCAAGGGTCAGAGGTTGATCGTGACGCCGACGCGCGGACTGTCCCCTTTCGGTCAGACGGTGAAGGTCAGCGGCCGGGGCTTCGACGAGACCGTCGGTATCTACGTCGGCCTGTGCGTCATTCCCCGTCCGGGGGCGAAGCCCACTCCGTGTGGAGGCGGGGTGGACCAGGACGGCAGTTCAAGGGCATCCGCCTGGATCTCGTCTAACCCTCCCCCCTACGGCTCCAGCCTGGCTAAGCCGTACAAGCGAGGCGGCAAGTTCACGGTGCGGATCAAGGTAAGCCCGCGGATCGGCGCATTCGACTGCCGCGTCGTTCGCTGCGCGGTCATTGCGCGCGCGGACCACACCCGAGCGAGCGACCGCACCTGGGACGTCGCTGTACCCGTGACATTCCGATAGATCACTCGACCCTTCCACGGATAGGAGCACCTGATGCGCATCGTTCGAGTCGCGGCCCTCGGCACGGCAGCGTTGGCCGTCGCGGCCGCCGCGCTCACGTCCCCCGCTGCCGTCGCTGCGGAGTTCGACGTGACCGCGGACGGCGTCGCCAGTCGGGGCACGCTCGCCGATCTGCCCCCGAGTTCATCGGTGACGATGGCGGTGACAGGTCTGCCGGCCAACGTCGGCCTCTACGCCTTCCACTGCCTCGTCCCGCCCCCGGGCGCGAGCCCGGTGCCCACACGGTGCGACGCGGGTGAGGGCACCTTGATGTACGTCGTGGCCCAGCCCGCCGAGCAGACGACGAGCCGACCGATCGTGGTCAATGCTGAGTTCGTCGGCAAGAATCCCAACCCGCAGACGGGCGACACGGGTACCACCGACGTGGATTGCCGCGTCGATACCTGCGCGATCTACACCCTCGGTGCCGGTCGGGACAGCGCCAACCCCGCGTATACGAAGTTCTTCTTCACGGCCTTTGCCGAGGTGGGACCGCGCGAACGTGACTGGGCGGTCGCCACCGTTCGCGGCCAGGTCATCAAGGGCACGTGGCAGCCGAGGGTCTCCAATGCCAAGGCCAGCCCCTTCCTCGTAAGGCTCAAGTCAGGGCTGAGCGCGTCACTGTCATCGGATGCCTGCGAGGTCAGCCGAAAGGGGAAGATCCGCGCACTGAAGTCCTCGGGCACCTGCACGGTGACGATTACCTCGCCGGGCAATGATCAGTGGGCGCCGTATGAGCGGGAGATCAGCTTCCGCCTCGTCAGGTAGTCGATGAGCGATGCGGGGCGATGCCGGCGAGAGCGAACGCGATCGCGGCATCGACCTCGTCGTCGGCGGGACGACCGGATTCGATCCGTCGCGTGGCGGTCTCGACGACGCCCCAGATGTACGACGTGATCCGCTCGGCATCTGCCACGCCGAGTTCGGAGAGCGTCGAGGTGATCGGGGCAGCAAGCTCTCGGTGCAGCGCCTGCACCTGAGCGCGCCGGACCGGCGGCAGGCTGGTATCCCCGGCCGCTCGCACGAGTGCATGACGCCCGTCGGCGACGTAGGACAGCGCTTCGCGGACCCAACTCGTCAGCCGCTCGGCCGGATCGTGAACGTCTGCGATCGCGTCGGCAAGGTGGTCGATCCACAGCGTCATCTCGTCGACGACGACGTCGGCGATCAGATCCGCGGCTGAACTGTAGTACTCGTAGACCGCTGATCGGGACAGGCCTGCGCGCTGGGCGACGGTGGCCATCGTCACCGTGCCGGATTCGCGCAGCGATTCCGCCGCCGCCTCGAGCAGGGCGTTGCGTCGCTGCTCGCGGTGCTCCGCCACGGTGGCGGCAGCGATCTTAGGCATGCCTAACATCCTGCCACTCGGTTTCCGGACTTGCCATCCGTGCCCCCGAGCAGCGATCGGTGCTGTCAGGCTGGCGCCGTGGCAGCGCGCGAGTGGTGGACGGTGATCCTCACGGCACTCGCCGGACCGGTGGGCAGTGTGCTGGCCGGGTTCGGCCTTGCGCGCTTGGCGGAGGCCACGACCGGTGGGATGGCGGGTCTCGCCGCCGGGGTCGCGGGCCTGTGGCTGGGGGCTCCGCTCCTGGCAGTGATCGTCTTCGCCATCTGCCTGGTCACGCTCATGCGCCCGTTGCCTGTCCGGCGTGGGATTGCCCTCGTCGTCATGGTTGCGGCGGCGATCGTCGAGGCGATCGCGGTGCTCATCGGCCTGCGTGTTGTCGGTGGCAGTGCGACACCTGAGATCGGCCTGGTGATCGTGGCCTTCTGCGCGATCGGCATTCTCGGCGCCGGCGCCGTGCTGGCCATTCGCGCGTCGCGTCGCCGGATCATCGTCGAAGCGGCAGACTGACGCCATGGAGCCGCGGGGTTGGTGGACGGTCGCCCTCACGGCGATCGCGGGGCCGCTCGGAGCAGTCGCCGGAGCCTTCCTGCTCTACACCGTCGGCGGTGACAACCTCGGTCTCGCGGCGGGGGTCGGTGGGCTCATCCTCGGTGGGCCGCTCGCCGCCGTGGCCGTCTTCGCGATCTGCCTGCTCACCCTGCTGAAGGACTGGGCCCTGAGGAACCGCATCGCCATGTCGCTGATGGTCGCTGCCGCCCTGCTCGACGCCATCATCATCGTCCTGGCGCTTCGCGCGATCGGCGGATCATCGTTCGCCGACTTCGCGCTCTACGGCGTGGGGATCATGTCGGCCGCGGTGCTCGGCGCCGGAGCCCACGTGGCGATCACGACCGCTGACAAGTAGGCCAGCGCCCGGGCCGGCCGGTCTTCATCCAGCGTTCACGCGAGATCCATGCTGCGGTTGCCCACGGATGGGACGTTCCCCGCGTGACCACAGCCTCCAGCACGGGTCTGTCTCGCACGGGGCGGCGCCGGCCTGCGTTCATGCTCACTCTCGCGATCGGGCTGCTCGTGATTCCCGCGTGCACTCCGGCTGAGCAGGCAGAGCAGGGCGCCGCCCCCAGCGCATCGGTCCAGTGCGGGACGGTGTTCGCCTCGGTGGATGCTTTGAATGCGGCCTACGCCGAGCTGGATGCGGGTATCGCAGCGGGGCAGAGTCCCACCAATCTCCAGCCGATCGGAGCGCAGATCAACTCACTGACGTTCGATGCGGTCAATCAGTTGCAGGGTGCCTCCAAGGAGTCGCTGACCACCGTGCAGACGGCGGCCCAGCGCATCGTCGACGCGCTGGTCGCCGCGCAGGGCGAGGGCACTACCGGCGACGCACTTGCCCAGAAGCTCGCGGACACTCGCCCGGAGGGCCTCGATGCGGCACTGGCCGACCTGGCGGCCTTCGCGCGGGAGGCGTGCGCCTAGACCAGCGCGGGCGCCGGGATGGGTGCCAGGGACGACGACACCCGATCGAAGCGCGCGGTAGCCGACGCCGATCGCGCACCGGTCTCGACGTACGCCGCCCAGTCCCGGGAGGCCTGCGCGATCTCATCGCGTGAGCGCCCGACGAAGTTCCACCACATGTAGAGCGGCTCGCCCAGCGGCTCGCCCCCGAGGATGAGCAGGCGGGCGCTCTCGGTGACGCGCAGGGTCATCTCGCCGGGGTGCGTGCGCAGGTCGACGAGCTGGCCCTCGTGCGCCGTGTGCGACGCGCCCGGCATCTCGACGAGGACGGCGCCGGAGATGACGTAGACGGCGTACTCGAAGTCCGGTCGCAGCGGCCAGGTCGATGATCCCGATCGCAGCGAAGCGTCGATGCCGACCAGTGCCGTGTCGGTGCACGCGTCGCTCGTCGCCCCGGCGTGGTCCCCGATGAAGACCGTCGCCTCGCCGTGGCCGACGTCGATGCTCGGCAGGTCCGCATGGTGGGCGAATGCCGAGGCGCCCTCTCGCGTGGCCGATGGCTGCGCGATCCACAGCTGCACGCCGTGCAGGGTCGACGAACCCGCACCGGCGCGCGCGCGTACCGACTCCTCGGCGTGCACGATGCCGCGGCCCGCGGTCATCAGGTTGAGTTGCCCGGGGCGGATCAGCTGCTCGGATCCCAGCGAGTCGGTGTGCAGCACGGCCCCGTCGACGAGCCAGGTCGCGGTCTGCAGCCCGATGTGCGGGTGCGGGCCGACATCCAGGCCGCTCGTCTCGGTGACGACCTCCGGGCCCATGTGGTCGGCGAAGCACCACGCGCCCACGGTGCGCAGGCCGCGACGCGGGAGTGCTCGACGGACGCGGAAGCCACCGACCTCGGCGACCTTCGCGTCAGTGACGAGCGGGTCGCTCACGCGTCGGGTGTGCTGGCGTTGACGCTGCCGTGCGCGGCGGGAATGCTGCCGAGCTTGCCGGCCTGGTAGTCCTCGAACGCCTGCATGAGCTCGGCCTTGGTGTTCATCACGAACGGGCCGTACGCCGCCACGGGCTCGCGGATCGGCTGGCCGCCGAGGATGAACACGTCGAAGCCGCCGAGGCGCGACTCCTGCACCGGATCGGCAGCGATGGTGATCGTGTCACCGCTACCGAAGACCGCGGTCTGGCCGGACTTCAGCGCGCGGCGCCCGGTGCCCGAGCCGACCTGGCCGTCGCCGGACAGGGCGTAGACCAGGGCGTTGTAGTCCTGGCGCCACGGGAGGGTGATCTCGGCACCGGGAGCGATCGTGGCGTGGATGAGCGTGGCCGGGGTGTAGGTCTGCCCCGGTCCCTGCACGCCGGCGACCTCCCCGGAGATGATGCGCAAGAGCGCACCGCCGTCGGGGGAGGTGGCCAGGCCCACCTGGCCCGAGCGCAGGTCCTGGTAGCGCGGCTCGGCCATCTTGAGCTTGCTCGGCAGGTTGACCCACAGCTGCAGTCCGTGGAAGAGCCCGCCGCTGACGACCAGGTGCTCCGGCGGCTTCTCGATGTGCAGGATGCCCGAGCCGGCGGTCATCCACTGCGTGTCGCCGTTGGTGATGACGCCGCCGCCGCCGTGCGAGTCGGCATGCTCGAAGATGCCGTCGATGATGTAGGTGACGGTCTCGAATCCGCGGTGCGGGTGCCACGGCGTGCCCTTGGGCTCACCCGGTGCGTACTCCACCTCACCCATCTGGTCCATCATGATGAAGGGATCGAGCGCGCGGAGGTCGATGCCGGCGAAGGCACGGCGGACCGGGAAGCCCTCGCCCTCGAATCCGCGCGGCGCCGTCGTGATCGACACGACCGGGCGGTCCTTGGCGGCGGGGTCGGTCACCTCGACCCTCGGCAGGGTCAGCGGGTTGTCGACGGTCACGGCAGGCATGGCATCTCCTCAACTAGTTGAATACTAAACTACAGTCCTCGCCCGGGATCGGCAAATCGGCGCACGATGGGCCTAGACGCCCCACGACCATGGCCCTAGGCTCCTATCCATGCGACTAGTAGCGACAGGGCCGCGACGGCCGGCCCGGCTCGTGGCCGCGATCGTGGGGGCGGGGGCACTGGCAGCGGGTCTCCTCGTGTCGTCCCCCGCGAGCGGCACGGCGAGCGGCACAGCGGAGCCCGGGAACACGGCGGAGCCCGGGAACACGGCCGAGCCCAGCAACGATGACCCGACCTTCACCTTCCTCGCGGGCCTGCCGCGGGATACCTCCGCCCTGCAGGCGGCGGCTCGACAGCGGTCAACGCCGGGTGCTCCGCTCTATCGCAACTTCCTCACCCTTCGGCAGGCTGCGGCGAGGTACGGCGCATCCAAGGCCGACGTCGCGGCGCTGCGTACTGCTGCCGCTGCCCAGGGCGTGTCCGTGTCCATCGATCGCACGCGTATGCTCGCGCGGCTCACCGCCCCCCGGAGCACCTGGGAGCGCCTCTACGGCACCAGCATGGTGACGGTCGAGCCCAGTGCCGCACTGCCGTACCGCCAGTTGGTCCTCGAGGATGAAGAGGGGTTCGCTGGAGCGCCGCCAGCCTTCGCGGATGTCACGTCCGGCTGGGTCGCCCAGGCCGCGGTCTACGTGCCCGACGCAGATCTCCCCGGTATCGACGATACGGAGGCACAGGGATTCGCCGACCTTCTCGCTTTCCCCGGCACCCCCGTGGAGTTCCCGCGCAACGAGGGCACGCCCCTGGGCGATACCTGTGATCAGCCCGCACTGGAGAACCGCGCTGTCTACAACATCAACCAGGTCAGGGACGCCTACGGCAGTTCCACCCTCGCCGACCGCGGCATGACGGGCAAGGGCACGAGGCTGACCATCGTCAGCCTCGGGTACGGCTTCAACCCGCCTGACATCTCCCTCGCAGCCGAGTGCTTCGGGCATCGCCAGCCGCGAATTGCCATCCAGCGTGGCACGGGAGTGCCGGAGGCCTTCCGCAATGCAGGAGCTGAGACCCACCTTGACCTGATCGCGGCGTCTGCGGTTGTGCCCGACGCAGCGTCGATCCGACTCCTTCAGGTCGTCGGGCCGGCTCCGGGCATTACCGACTCTCTCGCATTGAGCCTTGACTACGACGGCAAGGGCCTGGTGTCCCCCGATGTCGTGTCCGTCTCCTACGGGACATGCGAGGCCACCTACGCGTCGCAGCGCGCGCAGATCATCCCGGTCAACGAGGACCTGCTCGCCCTCGCTGCGGTCGTCGGCACGAGTGTGCTGTATGCGGCCGGAGACTTTGGCACATCGATGTGCGGAGCGGAGGCTAGCGAGGCCACGGACCGCCCCCTCGCCTGGTATCCGGCGAGCTCGCCGTGGGTCACGGCGGTCGGTGGCACACGCCTGTACCTAGGCGACGACAATCAGCGCACGCTCGAGGTGGTCTGGAACGACCTGCGCTACACGCAGTCCCCCGGCGCGTCCCCTCCCGCAGCCGGCGGCGCCGGCGGCCCCAGTGAGGTCTTTGCGCGCCCCTGGTACCAGGCGGGGGCCACGGTGGCCGGGCCGCGGGCGCTTCCTGACGTTGCCCTCCTCGGCGCCCTCAAGCCGGGCTGGCCCATCTTCTACGGCGGCACGCTCTACACCGTCGGAGGCACGAGTGGGGGCGCTCCGTTCCTGGCCGCCAACCTTGCCCTGATCGCTGCCGCCGAGCGTAAGGCGGGACGGCCGGGTATCGGCTTCGCCAATCCATGGCTCTACCGGATCGGGGCGTCGACGAGGCCGCCCTTCTACGACGTTCGCGAGGGCAACAACGCCGTCATGGGCCTGCCCTGCTGCACTGCGGAGAAGGGCTTCGACATGGCTTCGGGCCTCGGCGCCCCGCGGATCGACCGACTGCCCGGGCTGGTGCCGCGTCCGGGCGCTAGGTAGTTGACGGCTCAACTATCTGCTAGTCTTCTGCCCATGGATGTCCCGTCGGCCCCGGTCCGCATGCCGGCGCTCTACCTCGGCCACGGGGCGCCCCCGCTGCTCGACGATCGCCTGTGGACCGGCCAGCTCGCCGACTGGGCCAGCGCACTGCCGCGGCCGACCGGCATCGTCATCCTCAGCGCCCACTGGGAGAGCGCACCGCTCGCGATCTCGGCCACGGCCGCGGGCACGCCGCTCGTCTACGACTTCTACGGCTTCCCCGAGCACTACTACCGGATGACCTACGCCACGCCTGACGCGTCGGCGCTCGCTGCCCTGGTCCGCTCGGTGCTGCCGGACACCCAGGAGGTCCACGAGCACACCGCGCGCGGCCTCGATCACGGCGCGTGGGTGCCGCTCAAGGTGATGTACCCCGAGGCCGACATCCCCGTCATCCAGATGTCACTGCCCGCCGATGACCCGCAGGCGCTGCTCGAGCTCGGGCGACGACTCGCGCCGCTGCGCGACCACGGCGTGCTCCTCATCGGCTCGGGCTTCCTCACCCACGGCCTGCCGTTCCTCACCGACTGGTCGCCCGGTGCGGCCGAGCCGGGCTGGTCGCGCGATTTCGACGCATGGGCCGCCGACGCTCTGGCGCGCGGCGATGTCGACGAGCTCGCCCGCTTCCGCCAGGCACCGGGCATGCCGTACGCCCACCCCACGGTCGAGCACTTCACGCCGATCTTCGTCACCCTCGGTGCCGCCGGAGATCCCGCCGCCGCCCCCGAGACGACGATCACCGGCTCCTTCTCCGGCCTGAGCAAGCGCTCGCTGCAGGTTGCGTAGCAGTCAGCGGCGGACGGGATAATCGACCCGTGGAATTCCCCCGGGTCGAAGGCCGCTCGCTCGCCGGCGCCGAGATCATCCTCCCCGCTGACCTGCCCGCTGCGCGCACGCTCGCGCTCGTGGCCTTCCAGCAGCGGCACCAGGGCTGCGTCGACCGGTGGATCGCGCGGGCGGAGGGCAACGGCGTACCCGGTTCCCCGGTCGACATGGCGCCGGGCGACCAGACGTGCGTGATCGAGATCCCGGTGCTGTCGACCAGGTGGAAGGTCGGCCGTGGCTTCATCGACGGCGGCATGGCGTCGAGCATCCGCATTCCGCGCGTGCTCGCGCGCACGATCACCGTCTACACCAACGTCTCGGCGTTCCAAAAGCTCCTGGGCATCCCCGGATCCGACGATGTGCAGGCCTGTGTCGTCACGCCTGCCGGCGAGGTGCTCGCGCGGGTCCCGGGCGAGCCGACCGACCAGGCCTGGAGCGTGATCGCCGAGGCGCTCGCCGGATAGATCGCTCAGGGCGCAGGGAGCGTGCCGACAACGCGCACGGAGCCATCGGCATTGGCCTTGACCACCACTGCACCGCCCGAGGCCGGCGCGACACCCGTCACGTCGACGATGTTGACCTGGTGACCGACCAGGACGAGGACGCCGGGCCTGCCCCGATGCCGCTCGATGAGCGCCCGGACCTTCGCCGCGCGGCGATCGGCCACGGAGTCCGGCACGGTGAAGCTGGAGTCCAGGGCCGGGTACGCGCGCACCTTGCCGACCGCCAGCAGGCGTGCGGTGTCGCGCGCCCTGCACCACCGGCTGGTCAGCACCCGATCGACCGGAAGATCCTGACGTCGCCACTGCGCCCCGATGGCGATGGCCTGGCGGCGTCCCTCGGTCGACAGGTTGCGCTGCGTGGAGCAGTCGCCGAGCCGGAAGCCGGCCGGATCGCCCGTGCCGGGCGCGAGTGCGTGACGCAGCAGCACGACGTACCCGCGTCCGGTGCGCAGTTGCTGCCAGATGTCCGAGCGGGGCTGGGCTTGCGCACCCGCGGAACCGGAGTCGACGGAGCGGGAGGCGGACCCGGTCGCGGCGATGCCGGCCACGATCGCGACGACCGCGAGCACCACGGCAGCGGTGCTGCCCAGGATGCGTCTCGCGCGTGAACTCACACGGTCAGTATGCGCGGCTGCGGGTGCACGTGCCTCTTGATGTGGGGGAGGACGAGGTTGAGGCCGAGGGGTACGGCGATGAGGATGATGACGGTCCCCGCGCCCCAGGACCCGCCGAGGACGATGGCGCTCAGCAGGGCTACTGCGTCGACCATGAGCCGACCGAAGCCGAGCGAGCGGCCCGTGCGCAGCGCTATGGCGCGCACCACCTGGTCGTAGGGGCTCGTGCCCAGATCCGAAGCGAAGATGCCGAGGATGCCCGAGCAGAACAGCAGGAGCCCCACGATCCAGAGCACGACGCGCGCCGCCAGGGCCCAGTCGGCCACGTCGGCCGCGGCCAGCACGATCCTCGTGAGATCGACCACGGCGGCGATGCCGACGAAGGAGATGAGGGTGCCGATCGCGGGCTTGATGCCGAGAGCCCACGCCAGGAGCACCATGAGGATGCTCGCGAGGAAGAGCACGGTCCCCACCGTGAAGCCACTCGCACGTGACATTCCGGTGAACATCGCATCGGGGGGAGCGACGCCGAACCCGCCGTCGATCATGAATCCCAGGCCGATGCCGACCAGCACGACCCCGAGGACGAGGGCGAGCCAGGCCCGCGGATTGCGCAGGGCGGGGACCGGGTCGGCGGTGGACACGCATGAAGCGTAGGGGTTCACCTTCTGGCCGTCGCGCAGGCGGGCCGCCGTACTCGTCGGACCCTTCCGCGGGGGGCTGGACTGCGGCACTATCTGCCCATGGCCACCATCGAGGCATTCGATCCACCGGAGGTACGCCGCCGCGAACAGCGCGGCTGGTACTTCTACGACTGGGCCGCATCGGCCTTCTCCACGACGGTAGGGACTGTCTTCCTCGGCCCGTACCTGACGCAGATCGCCAAGAACGCTCAGGACGCCGGCGAGCAGATCACGCTGCTCGGCATCATCCCGGTCACGGCCGAGTCCTACGTGCCGTACGGCGTCGCTTTGTCAGTCGTCTTCCAGTTGATCCTCATGCCGATCGTCGGAGCAATTGCGGACACCGCGAAGTCAAAGAAGTCGATCATGGGGATCTTCGCCTACCTCGGCGCATTCGCGGTCATGGGCATGTTCTTCCTCGACGGCACCAACTATCAGCTCGGCGGCATCCTCTTCAT
>JALQSY010000219.1 GCA_023264215.1 Candidatus Nanopelagicales bacterium | reverse complement strand
CGGACCGGCAACGCCGACCTATTTCCGGTTGTGGCGAACTTGCAGTTGAAGATGGGTATCGAGTGCCTGCCCGAGGGCAAGCTCGCTGAGACGCGTCGCATCTCGCACGCGATCGCCGAAATCGCGAACATCGCTCCGGATACCCATCAGGCCTATGCCGGCGTTTCCTCCTTCGCGCACAAGGCCGGGCTGCACGCCTCGGCGCTGAAGGTCAACCCTGAGCTCTACAACCACATCGATCCCGAGCTCGTGGGCAACGACCAGCGCATCCTCATCACCGAGATGGCCGGGCGCGCCTCCGTCGAGCTCAAGGCCCGCGAGCTCGGGCTCGACGCGGCCGACGACGCATCGACACTGGCAAAGGTCGTCGAGCGGGTGAAGGACCTCGAGGCGTCCGGGTGGACCTTCGAGGCGGCGGATGCGTCGTTCGAGCTCCTCGTGCTCGACGAGGCACACGGCGGTCGCCCGCAGCCCTTCACGGTCGAGTCCTGGCGCACGATCGTCGAGCAGCAGGCTGATGGTCGGGTCATGAGCGAGGCCACCGTCAAGGTGCACGCTGGAGGAGAGCGGGTCATCGTGACCGCCGAGGGCAACGGCCCGGTCAACGCCCTCGACCGTGCTCTGCGTCGCGCCCTGGTGCGGCTCTTCCCGCAGGTCGAGACCGTGCGCCTGACCGACTACAAGGTGCGCATCCTCGAGGGAGTCGCCGGCACGGACGCGGTCACCCGTGTGCTCATCGGCACGAGCAACGGCGACGCGACGTGGAGCACGGTCGGCGTGCACGAGAACGTCATCGCCGCCTCGTGGATCGCGCTCGAGGACGCCCTCGCCTACAGCCTGCTGCGCGCGGCCGCTCCCGCGTCCTGAACTGTCCACGTGCCCTTCGATAGGGTCGCGCCGTGATCATCGCCCGTGTCGCCGTCGGATCCGAGGTCGTCTTCGCATCCGTCGAGGGCGTGGACGATCGCGATGGCGACCTGCCCGTCGATGCGCGCCTGCGCGTGATCGACGTCCATCCCTTCGGCGAGATCACGTTCACCGGTCAGGAGATCACCGGCGCCCAGGCCCGACTGCTCGCTCCAGTGCTGCCGAGCAAGGTCATCGCGGTGGGGCGAAACTACGCCGCTCACGCGGCGGAGATGGGCAATGAGGTGCCCCCTGAGCCGATGATCTTCCTCAAGCCGAATACGTCGGTGATCGGCCCGGGGGCGGAGATCCGGCTGCCGGCGATGTCGCAGCAGGTGGAGCACGAGGCTGAGCTCGCCATCGTCATCGGCCGACTCTGCCGCGAGGTACCGGAGGACCGGGTGCACGAGGTGATCCTCGGCTACACGTGCGCCAACGATGTGACCGCGCGAGACCTGCAGAAGTCCGATGGGCAGTGGGGCCGCGCCAAGGGCTTCGACACCTTCTGCCCGCTCGGCCCCTGGATCGTCACCGACCTCGACGTCACCGACCTTGCGATCACGTGCCACGTCGATGATGACGAGCGCCAGTCCTCGCGCACGTCGCTTCTCGTTCACTCGGTGCCCAAGCTCGTGTCGTGGATCAGCGAGGTCATGACGCTGCTGCCCGGCGATGTGATCCTCACCGGCACGCCAGCGGGCGTCGGCCCGCTGCGCGACGGAGATGACGTCGAGGTCACCATCGAGGGGATCGGGATCCTCGCCAACACCGTCTCCGGATGAGCCCTGCCGTCGACGACCTCCCGGTGGCCCTGCCGCCCGGGTGCGCGGGTGCTCGCGTCGACGTGCTCACCGTCGCGCCGATGGCGGGCGATGAATCGGGTGCTCCGAGGCGAGCTGACTTCCTCGCGGGACGACTGGCGGCGGCCGAGGCAATGCGCCGTCTGGGCATCGAGGCCGGTGGGGTGCTCGGCCGCACGTCCGAGGGTGCTCCCGCATGGCCGGTCGGCCTCGTCGGATCCATTTCGCACCACAGCGGGTTCGCATGTGCTGTGGTGAGCGATGTGGCTGCCGGCATCGGCGTGGACATCGCCCCGCTGCTCGCGCAGTCGCAACTGCGAGCCGTCGTACGGCGTTGCCTGATCGATTCGGAGCGGGAGCGCTGGCAGTCGCCCGGCGACGTGGCGGTGGCCTTTGCCGCCAAGGAATCGATCTACAAGGCGGCGCATCCCCGGGTCGGCCGCTACATCGGCTTCGACGAGGCCGAGGTCATCGAGCAATCAGGCGGCGTGTGGACCGCCCGACTGGGGGAGCGGCTCGCCGGCGAACTCGGAGTGGGCTGGGTGTCAGGGTCCTTCGCCTGGGAGGCGAACCTCGTCTACTCCGTCCTCGTGCTGGGCAGATAGTTCGTTGAGTGGCGACTTATCGCAGGGCCCCAGGGCGTGTTGCATGCGGTAACCCGCCACTCAACGAAATTCTGGCTCGCCGAGCGGTCCCGGTAGGCTCCGCGGGTGCCTTCCTCCGATGTACGCGTGCGCTTCTGCCCGTCGCCGACGGGCAATCCCCATGTCGGCATGGCGCGGACCGCGCTGTTCAACTGGGCGTTCGCGCGGCACCACGGGGGCACGTTCGTCTTCCGCATCGAGGACACCGACGCCGAGCGCGACTCCGAGGACTCCTATCTCATGCTGCTCGACTCCCTGCGCTGGCTCGGGCTGGACTGGGACGAGGGCCCCGAGGTGGGAGGCCCCTACGGCCCCTACCGCCAGTCCGAGCGCATGGACATCTACGCCGACGTCGCCCGGCGGCTCGTCGACGCCGGTCACGCCTACCCCTGCTACTGCACGGCCGAGGAACTCGAGGCCGAACGCGAGGCGGCGCGTGCCGCGGGCCGCACCCAGGGCTACTCCGGGCGATGCCGTCACCTCACTCCCGAGCAGCGTGCGGAGTTCGAGGCCGAGGGTCGCGCTGCCGTGACCCGCTTCGCCATGCCCGAGCAGGAATCGTTCACGTGGGACGACCTCGTCCGCGGCGAGTTGAGCTTCGCGCGCGAGCACGTGCCGGACTACGTGATCGTCCGCGCCAACGGGCACCCGCTCTACACGCTGGTCAACCCCGTCGATGACGCGCTCATGCGCATCACCCACGTGCTTCGGGGCGAGGATCTGCTGTCC
>JALQSY010000218.1 GCA_023264215.1 Candidatus Nanopelagicales bacterium | reverse complement strand
GCCGGTACGGTTGATCCGGTAGAGCAGCTGCATAATCCCGACAGAAGTGACCGGGTCGAGGTTTCCGCTCGGTTCGTCGGCCAGGAGCAGCGGAGGGTGGTTGACGAATGCCCGTGCGACGGAGACCCGCTGCTGCTCGCCTCCGGAGAGCTCATCGGGGTAGTTGTGGAGCTTGGTCGAGAGACCGGTGAGGCGCAGGATGTCCGGCACCTTCTCGCGGATCTCCTTGCGGTGGCTGCCGGTCACCTGGAGCGCGTAGGCGACGTTCTCGTAAACCGTCCGGTCGGGAAGAAGCTTGAAGTCCTGGAAGACGACACCGATGTTTCGCCGGTAGAAGGGGACCTGCTTGTGGGTGAGCTCGCCGATGTCCCGCCCGGCCACGAGGATGCTCCCCTCGTCGGGCTCAAGCTCCTTGATCATCAGCCTCATCAGCGTCGACTTGCCCGAGCCGTTGGGGCCGAGCAGGCCGACCACTTCGCCGTCCGCGGCATCGAGCTCCACGCGCAGCGCGAAGTCCGGGCGCTGCAGGTGCAGGCGCGAGCGCAGGCTCACGACGATCCCCCGCGCAGGTAGCGGTCGCGCAGCAGCAGGAGTACGGCGAGGGACGCGGCGAGCAGCACCAGGCTGAGCGCGATCGCGGCCTCGCGATCGGTGTCGAGCGCGGAGTAGACCGCGAGCGGCAGGGTCTGCGTGACGCCCGGCAGGTTGCCGGCGAAGGTGATGGTCGCGCCGAATTCGCCGAGGGCGCGAGCCCAGGCCAGGATCGTGCCGGCCAGCAGCGCGGGTGCGATGAGCGGCAGCGTGACCCGTCGCAGGATCGTCCAGCGGCTCGCTCCCAGGGTTGCGGCAGCCTCCTCGAAGCGCGGGTCGGCGCTGCGCAGCGCACCCTCGACGGTGATGACGAGGAAGGGCATGGCGACGAACGCCTCGGCCATGATCACCCCGGCCGTGCTGAAGGGCAGCTGCACGCCGAACCAGTCGTAGAGGTACTGCCCGACGATCCCGCGGCGGCCGAAGGCGAGCAGGAGCGCGACACCGCCGACGACCGGCGGCAGCACGAGCGGCAGCGTCACCAGTGCGCGCACGACGGTCCGCCCGGGGACCTTCGCCCGCGCGAGCACCCAGGCCAGGGGTACGCCGATGAGGATCGCGACGACCGTGGCGCTGATCGATGTGACCAGGGACAGCCGCAGGGCCTCGACGGCGACGGGGGACGTGAGCAGCGCAGGCAGTCGCGTCCACGGTGTGGTGAGCACCAGGCCGATGAGGGGGATGGCGAGGAATGCGATGCCGATGGCGGCGAGCACGCCGAGGGGGATCGGCGTCACGCGGCGCCGTGTCACGGTCGCGGTCATGGCACCACCGCGAATCCCGCGGCGCGCAGCGCTTCCTGCGCTTGCGATCCGCGCAGGTAGGCGACGAAGCGTGCCGCTGCCTCGGCCTGGTCGGAGTCGGCGACGACCGCAGCCTGGTACGTCGTTGCGACGTTGACGTCGGCGGGGATGGGCACGGACTCGATGCCGTCGCGGTCGATGACGTCGGTGGCGTAGACGATGCCGGCGTCGGCCTCGTCGGCGATGACCTTGCCCAGGACCGAGCGCACGTCGGGCTCCAGGCTCACCGGCGAGACCGTCAGGCCCGCCCGCTCGAACAGGGCTGCGGCCGCGACCCCGCACGGGGCCTGCTCCTGGCAGATGACCAGGCTCACGCGGCCGAGGTCACCCGGTCCGGTGACGGCGCCGGGATTGCCCGCGGGCACAGCGATCGCGAGCGTGTTGGTGGCGAAGTCGGTGACGTCCGTGACGAGTTGCTCGGTGATCAGCGGTGTCATCGACGTGGTGCCGGCGGACGCGAAGGCATCTATCGGCGCTCCGCCGCGGATCTGCTCCGCGATCGCACTGCTCGCGGCGAAGGAGAACGAGATGTCGATGCCGGTGTCCCGGGTGAAGTCAGCGCCGATCTCAGTGAGGACGTCGGTGAGCGATGCTGCCGCACCGACCGTGATGGTCGCGGTCGCCGTATCGCTCGAGCACGCGCTCGCAGTGAGCGACATGCCTGCGGCGAGGATGACCAGCGCTGTCCGAGCCGATCTCACCCGGGCACCTCGACGCCGACGTTGGTCGCCTTGACCGTGGCGATCGCGAGCGAGCCGACCTCGAGGCCGAGTTCGTCGACGGCCTCGGTGCTCAGCAGCGATACGAGGCGATGGGGCCCTGCCTGGATCTCGACCTGCGCCATGACCTGGTCCTTGACGATGCGCGTGACGATGCCCGCGAAGCGGTTGCGCGCGGAGCGGCCGACGATGGGGGCTGTCTCGGCCATCACGGCGGGGGAGGTCTCGCGCAGCAGTCGCGCGACCTCGGCGCCCTCGAGCACCTGACGGCCGGCGGCGTCGGTGGTGGCCGCGGCCCGGCCGGCGTCGATCCAGCGCCGGAGCGTGTCGTCGCTCACGCCGAGGTGGTCTGCAGCCTCCGAGATCCGAAATTGCGTCATAGGCGGCGATGCTACTCCGCATATGCGGCCGTGTGAGGTCGATATCCCCTCAGATGCGGATCAAGGGACCCTGTGACCAGGGTCAGGCGGGTCGGTGGTTGCCCGGGCGCGCCGGTGGGCCTAACCTCGGTGGCTCATGCGATCCGCCGTGGCTACGGCGGGTCGCTCCACGTCGGAGGGGGGCAGCCATGGCCGCCGCCAAGAAGGCCGCGCCCGCCAGGAAGGCCACCCCGGTGAAGAAGGCCGCCCCGAAGAAGGCCGCCCCGAAGAAGGCCGCCCCGAAGAAGGCTGCTCCGGCTAAGAAGGCGGCGCCGGCGAAGGCCGCTCCGAAGAAGGCGGCCCCGGCTAAGAAGGCGGCCCCGGCGAAGGCCGCTCCGGAGAAGGCGGCGCCGGCCAAGAAGGCCGCCCCCAAGAAGGCCGCCCCGGCGAAGGCCGCTCCGGCCAAGAAGGCGGCGCCGGCGAAGGCCGCTCCGGCCAAGAAGGCGGCCCCCGCTAAGAAGGCAGAACCCGCGAAGAAGGCGGCCCCGGCCAAGAAGGCCACCCCGGCGAAGAAGGCGGCGGCCAAGCGACGACTCGCCGTACGCGAGGACGAGTCGCCGTGGA
>JALQSY010000217.1 GCA_023264215.1 Candidatus Nanopelagicales bacterium | reverse complement strand
GGCATCACGACGCTGACGATGTCCGCGGCGAGATTGCGGAACGTCTCACGCGCGAGGTCCAGCTTCCCCGACAGCGTCTCACCATACGCGGCAGCGGATCCGCCGACCTGCGTCTCAAGCTCCTTGAGGATCATCTTCTGCGCCTGCATCGGGTCGCCCGACTCGACGAGGCCCTTGATGACCTTCTTCTGATCCTCCGAGAACTGGATACCGACACGCGAGAGCGCGCCGAGACCCTTCACGGGATCGTTGAGCGCCTTGCCGACCATCATGGCCGAGCTGTTCATGTCCTTGCCGAGGGCAACTGACAGATCCATCGTCGCCCTGGTGGCGCGGTCGAAGATCTTGTCGGGCCCGCGGTTACTGATCTGCGTGAAGGTCAGCAGCAGGTTCTGCGCGCCCTGGATGGCGTCGTCCTGCAGGCCGGTCTGGCGCTGCAGCGCGCTCGAGAGGCCCTCAATGTGCTGGACGGTGACGCCGGCCGCGCCGCCGGTCGACTTGATGGCCGCCGCGGTCTGCGCGGACATCTTCTGCGCCTCGGAGAACTCGCGGATGCCGGTCTGGAACGCGCTGACCAGCCCCTGCCCGATGGCGATGGTCGCGCCGGCGGTGGCACCGGCCAGCATGCCCATGCCGATCGAGCCGAGCTTTGAGCCGCGCTTGCCGAATCCTGAGGCGGCACTGTCTGCCTGGCGGAAGGCACGCACCATCGACGAGGCATCGCCGACAATGGCGACCTCGACCTTGCGGGTCGCGGCCATTAGTGGTTACTCCGGCTCATCTGCTTGATGTCCTTGCCCAGGGCCTCGATCTCGGCTTGCGTGAAGTCCTGCATGTGCCAGGGGTAGATCCCGTAGACCCTCAGGAGTCCTGGGTTCCACCAGGCTCGGGGGTCTCCTGAGGTGCGTCGCCTGCGTCCTCTGCCGCCTCGCTGGCGGCCTGAGTAGGGTCCTCCTCGACCTCCACGCGGATCGCGCCGAACTCGAGGTTCTCGAGCGCCTCGATCGGAGCGGCGTCACCGGCGCGCTCAGCCGCGATCTGCGAGATGGCGACGATCACGTCGGTGTCGCCTGCCAGCAGCGCGTCCTCGATCTCGCCGGCACGGATGCCGGTAAGCGTCTTGATGCGCCCCATCTCGCGGTAGGTGAAAGCCTCCGGCATGGGGTAGCGCTTCGGGCCCTCGGGCCACTCGATGACGATCTCGTTTGCCACGAGCGTCCTTTCCGTTAGAGGTCGTTCTTACTGAGGAAGGTGTCCAGCCAGTGGTCCATCGCGCGCTCGACCTGGGCCTCGCTGGTCTCAGCGGCGGGCCACAGGAACGGACGCGCGCGACGGGGGTCGAACTCGTAGATGGCGGGGTACCGATACCCGCCGGGGTACTTCTTGCTCTTCTTCTTGGCCTTGGCCTCGACGAACACGCCCTGCTGGCGCACGGTGGGCACGATCTTGCTGGCGAGGTTGCCGGTGGTACCGACGAGGCCGTTCGCCCTGGCGATGAACTTCGCCTTGTCGGCCACGATCTGTCCGACGTCCTTGAGGCCGTCGCGCACCTCGCCCTTGGCCGTCTTGTTGACCTTGTTGAGGTCGCGTTGAAGCTGGGCGAGACCCTCGACCTGCAGGGTCCCGCCGAACGTCGCAGAGCGAAGTGCTCTGCCCCCACGTGCCATGACTAGGAAGCCGTGTCCGAGGTCAGGTAGTTGATGGTGATCGGCGTGTTGGTGCCGTCGTTGAGAACCTTGAACGGGATCTCCTGCGTCAGCACGTCCGGGCCGCCCACCTGCGGGTCGCCGCCGGCGTCGAAGCGCGCCTTCGTGATGTCGATCTCGAAGTAGGGGTACGTCGAGCCCTCGATCGCCGTCGCTGCGGTCCACTTCGCGTTGATGGCCGCCTGCGTGTTGGCCGTGAAGCGGTTGTAGGCGGTGAGGTTCAGGAACTCGAGCGTCACCTTGCCAGTGATCTCCGTCATGCCGGCGAGGATCGGCTCGCTCATCGTCGCGCCGCCCAGGAAGTAGCGGTCGCTCTTGAGGTTGTTGTTGACCTCGATCTCGAAGTCGGTGACCACGGCGACCGAGGAGCCGCCGATCGAGACCACGCCCTGCGTCCAGTAGAACTGCTCATACGCCGCGGCGCTGCCCGTGGTGGGGTAGGTCGCGGTGGCGAGCGCCTGCGAGGTGGTCATGTCCTGACCCACCAGGCTCACCTCGGACTGCAGGATCTCGTCGACCGACGAGGTGAAGTTGATGCTGTCGACGCGACAGCCGAGGAAGCTGAACGGCTGCACAGTGCCGGAGGTGTCCGGCCTACCGACCTGCACGGTGAGCGACGTGCCGTAGATGTCGCCCAGAGTGTGCGCGTGCAGGCGAGCCAGCGTGGCGCCCGAGGGCGTGCTGATCGACGAGCTGCCCAGGGCGTGCTTGAGGATCAGGCCGTAGCCCTTGGTGGCGGGCTCAACAGTGATCGAGCCCTCGACGCGCTTCTGACCAGGCGCGTAGCGGTCGGTGCGGAGCACCCTGTTGTTGGCACGAAGGCCGGCCGACTCCACCCGCTCGATCTGATACTCGAGCGACTCCTCGAGGAACTCGAGGAACCGGGTGGGGGTCTGGTAGGTACCGAACGTGCTGCTCTCGGCGAGACCCAGCTGGGCCGCGAGCGCTGACCTGATGGCCATGTGTTACTCCTCCTCGGCCTTTGGGGCCTTCTTGGTGTTCTTCGGAGCAGGCGCCTCGGCCTCGCTCCATTCCCCGTTCTTGAGGAGGCTCTTCGCCACCTCATCGGGGAAGGCGGTGGGCTCGCCGTGCATCGCCGTCAGGGTCCGCCCGTCGGCGAGCGGGACGTCGACGCCGTCGTGCGGCCCCGTATAGGTGATCTTCACGGCGTACCTCCTAGATGCGCGCTTGCACGCGCACGCCGATCGTGAGAAGGGCAGAGCGCGTGGTGTCGCTCGCGCCCACCTCGAGGTTGACGGTGCTCACTGACGCCACGCGGACGGTGTTGCCCATCGTCGGCGCCGTGCTGTTCTCGCGCAGCTGGTTCTCGAGCTCGGCGAGCAGCGCATACGCGCGCTCGACGGCCGGCTGCGTCTGCTGGCCCTCGCGGATC
>JALQSY010000216.1 GCA_023264215.1 Candidatus Nanopelagicales bacterium | reverse complement strand
CTCGCCGCTCAGCACGATCGGATCCAGCCCGCTGATCTCGGGAACGACCGAGAGCAACGCCCGGGTGTAGGGGTGTTGCGGTGCGGAGAGGATCTCCTCGGTGGAGCCGACCTCGACGATGCGACCGGCGTACATCACCGCCACCCGGTCGGCGATGTTCCACGCCAGCCCGAGGTCGTGGGTGACCACCAGCAGGCTCAGACCCAAGTCGTTGCGCAGACCGAGCAACAGGGCGAGGATCTCACCGCGAACCGACGCGTCGAGGCTGGAGACCGGTTCGTCGGCGACGATGATCTGCGGATCGAGCACCAGCGCACCGGCGATCACGACCCGCTGGCGCTGCCCGCCGGAGAGTTCGTGCGGATACCGGAGGAAGAACTTCTCCGGCGGTCGCAGCCCGGCCTTCGACAGCGCCTGCGCGACCAGCGCCTCCTCGTCGCCGGGCACCTTATGCACGCGCAGCCCCTCGGCGACCGCGTCGTAGACGGTGTGCCGCGGGTTGAGCGCGCCGAGCGGATCCTGCAGCACCAGTTGCACCTGGCGGCGGTAGTCCTTCAGCCGCCGGTAGTCCAGCGGCTCGCCCTCGAAGAGCACCTGACCGCCGGAGGGCTTCTCCAGCCCGAGCAGGGTGCGGGCCAGCGTCGTCTTGCCGCACCCGGACTCCCCGACCAGCGCAACGATCTCACCCGCAGCGACATCGAGGTCGACGCCGTCGACCGCGCGCACGCGGTCGTTGAAGACCACGCGCAGATCGCGCGCCCCCAGGATCGGCGTCGACTCGATGGGTGCATCCTCGACGTGCCGGGCATCCGGATCGCCGATGCGCGGGAACGCCGCCGCGAGCGCGCGCGTGTGCTCGTGCTGGGGGTTGTCGAAGACCTGCAGGGCCGGCCCCTCCTCGACGACCTGGCCGGCGTACATCACCGCGACGCGATCGCAGGTCGTGCCGAGCACGCCGAGGTCGTGGGAGATGAGCACCATGCCCATGCCGAGATCGCGCACGAGCGCGGTGAGTAGGTCCAGCACCTGGGCCTGCACCATGACGTCCAGCGCCGTCGTCGGCTCGTCCGCGATGATGAGGTCCGGCCCGCAGGCCAGGGCCATCGCGATCATCACGCGCTGGCGCTGGCCGCCGGAGAGCTGGTGCGGGTACGCCGATGCGCGTGACGCCGGCAGGCCCACCTGCTGCAGCAGCTCCTTCACCCGGGCGTCGATCTCGCCCTCGGGCACCGAGCGGTGCAGGCGGATCGGCTCGGCGAGCTGCCTGCCGATCGTCTGCACGGGATTGAGCGAGTGCAGCGCGCCCTGGAAGACGATCGCCGCCTCGCTCCAGCGCACCGCACGCAGCCGGCCCCACTTCATGCCGAGCACGTCCTCGTCGTCGAGCAGCACCTCGCCACCGACACGAGCGCTGTCGGGGAGCAGGCGCAGCACCGTCGCCGCGAGGGTCGACTTGCCGCAGCCGGACTCCCCCGCGATGCCGAGCACCTCGCCGCGCTCGACCGACAGCGTCACCCCGCGTACGGCGGGCATGGGCTCGCCGGAGACGACGTAGTCGACGGTCACCTCGCGCCACTGCAGCAGGCTCATGCGGCCACCGCATTGCTCCGCGGATCGACGATCCGCTCCATCGCGCGCCCGACGAGCGTGAACGACAGCACGACGAGGACGACGCAGATACCCGGGGGCAGCACGTACCACCACGCGCCCTGGCTCACCGCGCCCGAGGAGAACGCGCGGTCCAGGATCGCGCCCCATGACGGCGCCAGCGGATCGCCGAGGCCGAGGAAGCTCAGCGTCGTCTCGGACAGGATCACGATCGCCACCGTGAGCGTGGTGTTGGCGAGCACGAGGGGGAACACATTGGGCAGCACGTGACGGGTCATCTGATGCCAGTTGCCTGCGCCGAGCGCCTTGGAGCGCTCGATATAGGGCCGGCCCTCGATCGACAGCGTCTGCGCGCGGATCAGTCGCGCCGTGCCGGCCCACGAGGTGATGCCGATGACGATGATGAGGTTGAGCGTGCTCGGTCCCAGCACCGTGGCGAGGACGATCGCCAGCGGCAGGAACGGGATCACCAGGAACCAGTCGGTCACGCCGACCAGCGCGTGTGAGCCGATGCCGCGGAAGTGCCCGGCCATGATGCCCACCGCCGTACCGATCACCATCGCGACGATCGTCGCGGCGAGTCCGACGGTGAGCGAGATGCGCGTGCCGTAGGCCAGCAGCAGGAGGATCGAGCGGCCGTCCTCGTCGGTGCCGAGCGGGTAGCCCAGCGACGGCGGGTCGTACCTCTCGCCGGTCGCCTTCGTCACATCCAGCGCATCGTCGGGGATGAGCAGCGGCGCGAGGATCGCCACGGCGACGAAGAACGCCAGGATGATCAGCCCGGCCATGCCGCCGCGATCACGGCGGAACTGGCCCCAGAAGCGCCCGAGTGCGGCCCTGCGCCGCTGCGTGGCGATGCTCATTCCCGGACCCGGGGATCGATGATCACGTAGAGCAGCTCGGCGATGAGGTTGGCGCCGATGACGGCGATGGAGAACATCAGGAAGATCGCCTGGAGCAGCGGGATGTCCGGCCCGCGCAGCGCCTCGTAGGTGAGCAGGCCGAGCCCCGGCCACGAGAACACCGTCTCCACGGTGATCGCGCCGGTGACGACGAAGCCGAGCGACAGGAAGATCAGCGTGATCGTCGGCAGCAGGGCATTGGGCACCGCGTGACGCTTGCGCACCATGACATCGCGCAAGCCCTTGGCGCGCGCGAGCATGAGGTACTCCTGGCGGCGCTCGTCGATAAGCGAGGCGCGCATGACGAGGGAGTAGTCCGCGAGGTAGATGAGCGTGAGCGTCGTGCAGGGCAGCACCATGTGCCACAGCACGTTGAGCCAGCCTTCGGGTGTCCCCGTGTCGACGCCGGGGGAGACGATCCCGCCGACGGGGAAGAGCCCGGGCAGCCCGAAGGCGCCGACGCCGAAGACGATGAGCAGCATCATGCCGAGCCAGAACTCCGGCATGGAGTAGAGCGTGAGCGTGGTGCCGGTCGAGATCTTGTCGAAGCGGCTGCCCGGCTTCCAGCCCGCGCGAATGCCGATCCAGATCCCGATG
>JALQSY010000215.1 GCA_023264215.1 Candidatus Nanopelagicales bacterium | reverse complement strand
GATGAGCCGCTGTCGCTGGAGCCACCGCAAGCGGCGAGCCCGAGCGCCAGCACGCCGGCGGATGCCACGAAGGCCATCCGGCGACCTGTGAATGCACGTGCCATGAAGAAACTCCTCTTCATTGGGGGTCGGTTGACCCCGGGGGTCTACGCAACCTGTCGCGATGTGCCCCGGGGTGCAAGACGGCGGCGCCGCCCGTTACTGAATCGTGCTGGGGACGAGATCTTGACAACGTTGTCGTGAAGGTTTTCTATGGCCTGCGTCACATCCGCGTCAAGGCCTTTTTCCTGGGGGGACAGACTCCGTTATGGCTTCGTTACCTGCCTCCCCAGGGGTGCCGGTACGCCGCCCCACGTTGCGGGACGTGGCCGCCTTGGCGGGAGTGAGCTTCAAGACGGTCTCCCGGGTCGTCAACGACGAGCCCGGTGTCTCCCCCGAGATGGCCGACCGCGTGCGCACGGCCGCCGGCACCCTGGGGTACCGGCCCAACGCCGCGGCCACGGCCCTGCGCCGCGCCGATGGCCGGACCGCCACGCTCGGCGTACTCCTCGAGGACGCGAGCAACCCGTTCTTCGCCACCCTCCTGCGCGGGATCGAGGACGTCGCGCAGGAGCGTGGACTGGCTGTCCTCGCCTCGAGCACCGACCTGGACCTCGATCGCGAACGCGACATGACCCAGGCGTTCTCCGCCCGCCAGGTCGATGCGCTCATCGTCGCCCCCACCGAGTCCACGGCTCAGCACCTGCACCGCGCTGTCGCCGAGGGGGCGCGCATCGTCCTGGTCGACCGGCCGGTCGATGGACTCGACGCGCCTGTCGTCCTCATCGACAACCAGCGCGGTGCGCGCGAAGGTGTCGAGCACCTCATCGCCCACGGTCACCGCCGCATCGGCTACGTCGGCCGCGACCCATCGATCTACACCTCGCGCGGCCGCTACGCCGGCTACGTCGAGGCGCTCGAAGCCGCTGGCATCCCCCTGGACCCCGCGCTCGTGCGCCGCGAGGGCGCGACGCGCACATCGGCGCAGTCGCAGGTCGAGGAGCTGCTCGATCTCGACGATCCTCCGACCGCCCTGTTCACCGCGCAGGACATCATCACGATGACCGCTGTCTCGGTCCTGCAGCGGCGCGGACTGTCGGACTTCGTCGCGCTCGTCGGCTTCGACGACTTCGAGCTCGCGGACCTACTCCAGCCGGGCGTCACCGTCATCGCCCAGGACGCCCGACGTATCGGCGCCCTCGCCGCCGAGCTCGCCCTGGATCCGCAGGCCGACGGCGTACACCTGGTGCCGACCCACCTCATCGCGCGCGGGTCCGGCGAACTCACCTGACGCACGCCTGCACGCGTACCGTGCAACTGCCTAAACCACGACCACCATGTCCGCGGGCCTGCGGAAGGCGAATCCGCTCGGGGCGGTCACCGACACCAGCTCGATTAATGGCCATGCCGCCAGCATCTCCTCTAGGGCGATCACCGTCTGCATGCGCGCGAGGTGCACGCCGAGGCAGTGGTGCTCGCCCGAGGAGAAGCTCAGCCCGTGACGGGCATTCCCACGATGTATGTCGTAGCGCAGCGGATCCTCGAAGACACTCGGATCCCGATTCGCTGCGATGACGCTCACGCCGACGAACTCCCGCTCGCCGATCTCCACGCCCGCGAGCGTCACCGGCTCCCGCGTCCATCTCTCCATGAACGCCACGGGCGGCATCCACCTGATCGCCTCATCGACAGCACCCGCGAGCAGTGAGGGATCGGCGCGCACCTCGGCCAAGGCGTCCGGGTGCTGGATCAGCAGCATGAGCGTGGTGAGCACGGAGGCCTGGATCGTCTCGATGGCGCCGAACATCACCACGCAGTTGCGCGGCCACCTCCTCGGGCGTGAGGTCTGAGGCTTCAACCACCTTGGAACGCGAGAGTCCGGCGAGCAGGAGATCGGTGAGCTCGGCGCGCGCTGCCTCCGCGCGGGCGAGCGGCTCGGGGTCGCCGGTGTACTCCATCGCCGACGCGAATGCCGAGTAGAACCCGTCGATCCTCGGCACGTCGTCCAGGGGCAGGCCGATGACCTGCGCCGCGACACCGACGGCGAACGGAGCCGCGAAGGCGTCTGTCAGCTCGACCTCACCATCGATGCGTCCGATGAGCTCGCGCGCGAAGTCGCGGATCGGCGTACCGAAAGCGCGCTCGGCCTCGCGAGCGCGAAAGGGGACCTCGAAGGGCTGGCGATAGCGCTCGTGCTCATCCCCGTCGACGGTGAGCATCATCCGACCCAGCGACGCGCGCACCATGTTCTGCTCGGCCTCGACAGTCGCGCCTGACCGAGGCAGCAGGATCTGTCGCGCGGGCTCGCGTGCGGTGATGAGCCAGCCACCGAGCGCCGGCAGCCAGGTGACCGGCTCGCGCTCGCGCAGCTCGTCGAGCACATGCTCGCGACCGGCGTCGGAGAGGTCGGCCAGAGTGACGGCAGCGCCGGCAGGGAATGCCTGCCGGCGCTGCTCATCCTCCCGTTCGGAAACGACTACCTGGTCGAGCAATTCGTTGAGTGGCGACATATCACGATCCTCTACGGCATGTCGGGTGCGATAACCCGCCACTCAACGAACTAGCTCACGAGGTCGGCGATCGCGTCGATGTTCTCCTTCTTGCGACGCAGTGCGCCGACGCCGATGCCGATGACAAACGCGATGAACGGCAGCAGGATCAGCGCCCAGCCGAGACCGGTGAGCTCGAAGGCCCCGCAGCCTGAGCCCGCATCACCGGGGCACACCGCGGGATCGGGTGCGGCACCGGAGAAGAGGTTGAAGCGGGCCATGAGCAGGTAGGCACCCAGCGCGAGGCCGATGATCGCCAGGACGGGCGCGATGATCGTGTGCCACACGCGCGTGTCCTCCTTGGTCCTGCGGAAGTACGCGATGACCGCGATGCTCACCAGGATCTCCACGATGACGATGGCGAGGACGGCGACGGCCGACGACCAGTAGAAGAGGTTGAGGACCGGATCCCAGCCACGGGCGATGAAGATGATGATGATGATCGCCGTGATGACCGAGGTCACGATCGAGCCGTTGCCGGGGGCGCCGAAGCGATTCGTGTGATCCAGGCGCTGCGAGAACACGTCTGC
>JALQSY010000214.1 GCA_023264215.1 Candidatus Nanopelagicales bacterium | reverse complement strand
GGTCATCTTCGTCGGGAACCGCGCGCCGGGGAAGGTGCGCTCCTGCACGATGCAGTACCGCAGGTTGAACCGGTCCACATTCAGGCTGCCGACGCGCCGCTTCACCTCGGCCGGTGCCGCGCGGAACAGGAAGGGGATCAGGTCGTCGGCCCACCGCGTCATGGGTGAGCCGGTCAGGAACCACGAGTGCTGGAAGGCATTGACCATGCCGCCCTTGCCGAGGATGGCCTTGGTGCGCTTGGCTTTGGTGCTCTTCAGCGCATGGCTCTCGTCGCAGATGAGGGCAGTGCGGCGGCCGTTCAGCCGCTCGCGTGCCCACGCCATGAGCTCGTGCTGCCGCTTGGTCGCGATCTCGTACGAGCAGATCAGGACGTCGGCCTTGGGGTCGATCTCGGTCGATCCCTTGGCGAGGATCTGCGGCGTGCAGTCCATGTGGTCGGCAGCCTCGGCTGCCCACATGCGGAGCGAGATCGGCGGGCCGATGATCACGGCGCGCAGGACATCGGCGAGGACCAGCGCCTCAAGCGCGGTGCGGGTCTTGCCGGTGCCCATGCCGTTGAAGCAGCCCGCGATCTCGCGGCTGGCAAGGAACTTGGCGTCGGCGATCTGGTGGGGAAGTGGAGTAAACATCTGTGCCTCGATGTTGGACGTTGAACCGTAGGACGTGAGCCCTGCTTATCTGATGCTGACGCAGGTCGTCAAGCGCCCCTTGTCAGGTGGTGTCGCACGCAGCCCAAGCTCACGCCGAGAGCGGTCGCGATGCTCTGCTGCGTGTGCCCCTGCGCCTTCATGGCGAGGATCTTCTCGCGGTTGCGCGGGCCGTTGTGCGCGCGGGAGCGCGTCTTCAGAGCCTTGATGTGCTGCCGCACGGTGACGGGCGAGATGCCCAGCTCCTGCGCGATCTCCACCGGCGACATGCCCTTCTCGGTCATGACGCGCACGCGTTCCCTGTTGCCATTGTGCTTGCCGATCATGTAGCTTTCCTCCTGCACACTCGGTGCATCATTGAAACCGCCCCATCCGGGGCTCCTATGGTGCCCTCTTCGCTCCGTGCAACCGCCTTGACTTGCCCCAGCTTCGGCTGGGGCTTTCTTTTGTCAAAAGGGCGGCTCGTCGCCGGGGTGCGCGGGCCGCCACGCGGGCGGCGCGGGCTCGGGCTTGTGCCGAGGCGGGGCAGGCGGAACGACGCCCAACCTGCGCAGCTCCGCCTCGACGTGGGGTGGGATCAGATCATCCACGGGACGATGCCGATCAGGGCGACGACGATGACGCCGACGATGTCGTCGAGATCAAACATAGCTGGCACGCAGGCGCTCGAAGGTCGCGTCGGCGGCGAGCTTCATGACGACCTTGTACGCGCAGTCGAGGCGCGGGTCTTCGCCCTCCAGCTCAAGCATGGTGTAGGCGGCGAGGCCGTCCATGAGCTGCGAGGTGTCCTCGGGCTTCGACTTGCCGCGCATGGCGAGGGCGTCGGCGAAGGACCGGCCGAGCAGCCGGATCATGTCGAAGCAGTTGTCCTCGGTGATCATCTGCAGGCCGCCGTTGACGCCGCGGTAGGTGTAGAACTTCATGGCTGTGCTCCTTGGGTTGCCAGTGCAGGTCTACTTACGACACATATCTGTAACTGACAAGGGGGTGCAGGCAAAAATAATCTGCTTGGCGCGCGGGGACTTGGCTGCCTAGAATGCAAACGCCCCCGCCGAGGTTAGTCGGCGAGGGCGCAGGAGAAGAAACTGACCAAGGAGCATGCGGTCGCCCACACCATACTGTGGCGACTGCGTTTCGGTCAACCACATATGGAGATTTCGCATGTCATTGCGTGACGCACTCGCATACGCCGAAGACGGCTGGGCCGTCGTCCCCGTCAACTCGAACAAGCGCATCCCGATCTCGAACGAGGTCGCCGAGGAGCGCGGCTGGATACCCAAGGGAGGCAAGGGCGGCGTCTACCTCGGCTCGACCGACCCCGTCCGCGTCGGCGAGATGTGGGCAGAGTTCCCCCACTGCGGCGTCGCCGCGTCGATGGGCGCGTCGGACCTGATCGCCATCGACGACGACACCGAGAAGAAGGGCGAGACCGCGGGGCCGGGCGTCGACTTCCTGAAGCGACACCACAAGGAGCTGTGGGGGACGCGGGTCCACAGGACGCAGAACGGCGGCCTGCATTTCATCTTCGAGGCCGAGGGCAAGCCCATCAAATCCGGCCCGGTGACATCGTCCATCGACGTGAAGAGCCGCGGCGGCTACGTCGTCCTGCCGCCGTCGGCCGGGTACAAGGTGCTGAAGGATCTGCCGCCGCAGCCGATGAGCCGGGCGCTGCGCGCCGACCTGCGCAGGATGCAGGCGGAGTACCGGCCCGCGGGCATGGACAAGGGGACGAGCGAGGCGACGAACGAGGAGCTGATCGAGGCGATCCTGACCGGCAAGGACTTTCACGACGCGACGCTGCACCTGACCAAGAACTGGGCGGTCGAGGGGATGTCGCTTGAGGAGCGGCGCGAGCGGATCGACGAGATCTACCGCCGCTCTGAGCTGGCGAACCCGGATCACCCCGACCACCAGAGATGGCTCGACCGGTACAGCGAGACGTGGCGCACGAGCGACAAGGCGGAGAAGTACCGCGAGATCTCGCTCGACGAGCTGCACGAGATGTGGAGCGGCGTCGAACCCCTGCCCGAGGCGTCGCCCCTGAAGAAGGAGGTGCCGCCCGTGCCGCCGGTGGTGAGCACCCTGTTCAAGCAACGCGGCGACATCAAGGACGAGGCATCGCCTTGGCTTATCGAGGGGACAATCAGGGAGGGCGGCACGCTCGGCGTCGTCGGCGTCCCGCAGATCGGCAAGACGACGCTGTCGGCAGGCTGGATTGCCGGGATGCTGGCGGGCCGCACCGATGTCTACGGCCTGTCCAAGATCGGCCGTCCCCTCAACGTGGCGTGGGCCAACGCAGAGGAAAGCAGCACCGACATGCTGCACCACGTCAGCGCCGCGCAGCAGGAGCACGGGCTAGACGAACTGGGCGAGCTGCTGATCCTCGGCGAGGAGCAGATCGACCACGGCGGCGCTGGTCTCGACATCATTACCGAGATGCCGAACCCAGAGACGGGGAGGAAGGAGATTGTGCGCAACACGACG
>JALQSY010000213.1 GCA_023264215.1 Candidatus Nanopelagicales bacterium | reverse complement strand
ATCTTCTGCTGGAACGAATACCCGATCGCGCTCACCTGGCTCAGCCGCAGCGATCTGCTCACCCTGGCGCCGGCGATGGCGCGCATCGCCGGTTCCTCGGTGTACACGATTCCCTATGGCGCCTTCGCCGCCGCCACCGTCAACCCGACGAGCGCTGCGGCTGTGTCCGCCACGGCGCCACCGACGCGGAGCGCGGCACCGCGCAGCCCCATCATCTGGCCGCGGACCCGCCCGAGCGACGCGTCGGCGCGCGCCTTGACCTCTAGGACGAACTCCTCGACTTTCATCCGCGGCTCCGTGCCCGCAGTCTAGCACGTTGTTCGGCGATGGCGATGGACTGGACGACGAGCCCCGCAGGCATCCGCCACACGTCCCACGGCGACAGGCCGAGGTCCGGGTCGAGGGCGAGCAACTCGACGACGCCGTCGACCCGGCCTAACTGGTAGTGCCGCCACTCTCGGCGGGTCCATCCGTCGGGTCGTCCGATGTCGTCGGGATCGGGTCGGCGGCCTCGCGCATCATGGTCAGCACGTCGGGCGCGAGTGACATCGCGGCTGCCCGCAAGCCGTCCGAGAAGGTAAAAAAACCGTGCTCCCTCGCCACGAACGCCGCGGCGATGGCGGGCTCCCATCCGGTGCCGCCGAGCGACGCGTCGGTCACCGGCACGCCGCCGCGGGTGAAGCCGTCGAGCCACTGGAGCACGACGTCAGGGGACGCCCGCATGAGGCGACGAAACAGCGGCACCATCGCCGACACGTCGCCCGCATCGAACCCCTTGATGGCGCCCATGAACGCATCGTCGTCGCCGAACACGACGTCGGCCGACGCGTCGAGCAGGGCCACGGAATCGGACCACGCGCGGTGCGGCCCTTCCCACACCACGCCATCGATCTCAAACTTCATCGTCCCTCCAGTGATCGGCGCCTATCCGAAGGCGCGTCAGATCGCAAGACCGGGGACGGGCGTCTCGATCTCGATGTAATCGAGGAGATGGCAAGTGAACTCGACGACCTGCGTCGTCTTCGCGCCGAGCGGCATATCCGAGCCCCCGGCGGGGAACAGGCGCCCGGTAATCGTGGTGCCGAGCTGGAGCGCGAAGCCGGAATAGACGGCCCCGAGGTAGCCGGGCACGCGCGAGCGCACCTGAAGGCCCCGCAGCGCCTTGTGGCGCGCCGAGCCCACGGCCGCGCGGAACACGACGGTACCGTAGGACTGGCGCGACTGCGTGATGACGGCACCCGTTCCGGCCTGCGTCGGGTCAGACCACGACGCGGGGGGCGTGATCGTCGTCTCGACGTCATCCGACCCGAAGAGCAGCGGGATCCCGTTGATCGACTCGGTCTGAAATGCGATGTCAATGGCGGCGCTAAGCATCGGTTACTCCGCGAGGTATGATCCGAAAATGGCGTTGAGGTCGATCTCGGCGATCTGGTCGCGGACGTTGATCCGCAGCGTGCCGCTAAACGTCCGGGTCGTGCCGTCATACGCCAGCGTCAGGTCGTAGGCCCGGCCGCCGAATACGTCCGTCGGCGCCAGCCACGCAGAGTCGCCGGCCCCGGTGATTGCGGACAGCGGAGCGCCGATGAGGCCGCGGAGGACGCCGTCACCCTCGACGCCGCCAGGGAACCGGGCGCCGCGGGCGATGTAGTCCGCCGCCGCGGACGCAATCGACGTGCGGATGCGGTCCTCGACGTAGTCGACCGTCACCGTCAGGTACAGCGGCACCGGGTTGGCGCCGCCCACCGACCGCAGATCGTACTCGCGGATGGGAAGGTTGCCCGACACCGCGCCCGGCAGCGTGCGCCCGGTCGCGATGGCGTGGCCGCGCGCGAAGTCGCGCTGCGCACCGGTGAGGCCGTCGCCGACCTGCCCGCCCATCAGCCAGTGGCCGCCGGTCGCCACGAGCGACGGGTTGACCGCGCTCAGGAAGGCCGCGCAGTCCGCGTCGAGGTACTTGTTGCCGCCGGCCGCGGCGTAGATGAGCAGCTTCCGCTCGCTGGCCTGGATGGTGCTGAATGCCGCCGGGTAGCCGGTCGTGAGGCTGTCGGCGTCAGCCTGCTGCCAGATGCCGACGTGGGGCAGGTCGTCGGCCGCGATCCACGCCTGACCCGCGAGGATGTCCGCGGCGTCTCGGGACTGCGTCGCCATCCAGTACGGCACCGCCGTGCCCGCCGCCTGAAGCGTGACCTTGGCCGCCGCGAAGCCGTCGCCGGGGTCATCGCCGCCTGCGTCGTCGAACGCCACGATGTAGAGGGGCGCCGCGAACTGACGCGCCGCGAAGTACGCCGCCGCCCACGCCTTCGCGGTGGCCGACAGGTCGGCGTCCGCCTGCGCCGCCGCGTTGTTCGCGTAGGCCGTGACGTTCGCGATGCTGGAGTCGTCAGACACCATCAGCACGGACCCGAATCCGACAGACGACACGACGCCCGCCTGAGTCGAGGTCGTGATGGTGAGCAGCTCGTCGATGATGCTGGACACGGGTCACTCCAGAGGGATGGTCGTCGTGGTGGAGACGGTGTCGGGGACGTCCTCGATTTCGAGGACCACCGATCCGGCCGTGGTAATGCCTGTGACCGGCGCGTCGGTGGCGATAGCGTAGCACACGAGGTCGAGCCGCGCACGCTCCGTCCACGCGGTCGTGAGCAGGACGGGGATCTGGCGCACCGTCCCGGACTGCGACGGCACCACGCCGGCCGCGCGCAGGGTCAGCCCAGCCGGGTCGCCCACGATCCACCATGACGACAGGCGCCGCATCCACTCCACCGACCCGGCGCCGTAGCCCTCGATCCGCACCGTCGTCTCGCGCGTCGACCGCACCGACCACGTCGCCGTCGTCGCCGGGGCCGCAGGGTACGCCCTGACGATCTCGGAGGTCCACGCGCCCGTGTCCTCGACGACCTGCACCGTGACGAACGACTGCGAGTCCGTGACGCCGTTGCTTGGCCCCACGCGCACGCGGTCGTCACCGAGGGCCAGCCGGGTCTTGACCCACGCCCGCACCGCCTGGAGCACCGCTTCGGACGTCATGGCGACCCCGCCGTGGCGCGCTCGGGCACCGGCGACAGCAGGACCGCCCAATGCCGCAGCACGAGGCCCGGCTGCGCGTACACCTCGACGCGGCGGACGTTGTAGGTCGTGCCGCCGCTCACGATCTGCGCGGGCGCCG
>JALQSY010000212.1 GCA_023264215.1 Candidatus Nanopelagicales bacterium | reverse complement strand
GCCTGCGCGCCGACGGCCAGACGCTGCCCATCCTCGTCCTCACCGCGCGCGGCGATGTGGGCGATCGCGTGGCCGGACTCGATGCCGGGGCCGACGACTACCTGCCCAAGCCCTTCGACATCACCGAGCTCATCGCCCGGGTACGCGCCCTGCTGCGCCGTGCCGGTCACACCGAGTCCACCGGCAACTACGCCCTCGGCGACCTCACCCTCGATGCCGCCAGGCGGCAGGTCACCCGGGACGGCGAGGAGCTCACCCTCACCAAGACCGAGTTCGCGCTGCTCCAGGTCCTGCTCGCCGCCGATGGCGCCGTCGTCGAGCGCGCCGACCTCATGACCGAGGTGTGGGGCTTCTCCTCACCCACCCTGGATTCCAACCTCGACACCTACGTCTCCTACGTCCGCCGCAAGACCGAGGCCGGCGGCCGTTCGCGTCTCGTGCACACCGTCCGCGGCGTCGGCTTCGTCGCGCGCGTCGAGTAGACATGCGCTCGCTGCGCACGACGGTGGCGCTCATCGTCGCCGTCACCGTCGCGCTCTCGGTCGTCGGCCTGGCGATCGGCGTGTGGTTCCTCACCCGCAGTGCTCTCCTGGGCAGCGTCGACTCCTCGCTTCAGTCGCGCCTGGAGGCCGGCATCATCTTCGAGGACCTCGAGGACGCCCCGCCGATCATCAGGCCGCCCATCTCGGGACAGCCCACGGTGCTCGTCGATGCCGTGCTCGCCGACGGGGAGGTCTTCGAGGTCGACCGCGAGTCCTTCGACCTGCCTGCCGACGCCGAGGACATCCGCATCGCCGAGTCGCCCCCGGGCACGCGGGCCTACTCGACCCGTGTCGCCCCCAACGGCGAGCAGGTGCGGGTCCTCACGGTCGCGGTCGTCGACGGGGCGGCCGCGCGGGCGGTGCGCTCGCTGGCGGAGACCAACACGATCCTGGTCGGCCTGGCCTCGATCCTCGCCGTCGTCGGCGTGGCCGCGGTCGGCATCGGCGCGGGCATCGGCGTGCTCGCCGTACGCCGGTCCACCATCCCGCTCGAGGATGTCGCCGGAGCCATGCGCGCCCTCTCGCGCGGTGAGTCCGCCGATCCACCCGAGGCCAAGCCCGGCGCCCCGCGCGAGGTCGTCGACGTCGTCGAGGCCACGACGTCGCTGCAGGAGTCGCTGCGGCGCTCCCAGGAGCAGCAGGAGCAGCTCGTGCAGGACGCCGGACACGAACTGCGCACGCCGCTCGCCGCGCTGCGCGCCAACGTTCAGTTCGCCGCCCGCACCGCCACCGACGCCACCACCCAGGAGTCGCTCACCGCTGCCCAGGCCGAGCTCGATGAGCTCGGCCGCCTGGTCGAGGAGCTCCTCGCGCTCGCCGCGCGGGATGAACCGGTGCGCGAGGTCGTCGAGATCGACATCCGCGGCGCGGTCACCGCAGCAGCTGAGCGCCTCACGCGCCGCACCGGCCGCGATGTGACGGTCGATCTGCCCGCCGAGCCGGTGACGATGCGCGTCGACCCGGTCGGCATCGCCGAGATCGTCGGCAACCTGCTCGACAACGCCGCGAAGTTCGCCCCCGCTCCCGCGCCCATCGTCGCCGCGGTCACGGATCGGCCCACGGAGGCGATCATCGAAGTGCGCGACGGCGGCCCGGGTATCCCGGAGTCCGAGCGTGCCGCGGTCTTCGACCGCTTCCACCGCACGCCCGAGGCCCGCGCGATCCCGGGATCAGGCCTGGGCCTGGCGATCGTGGCGTCCGCGGTGGCGGACGAGCGCGGCACCATCACGCTGGCCGATGCGCCCGAGGGCGGGTTGCTCGTGCGGGTCAGCCTGCCGCGCTAGCGCTCGTCGCGTCGGGATTGCTCGAGCAACTCGCTCAGGGCCGACTTGCCGGAGGCGGGTAGGGGCGCCGGCAATTGCCAGGGGTTGATGGTCGCGCGCCTGGGCGGATCGGACACCGGGATGAGTGCAGCCACAGGATTGCCCCGCCGAGTAATGATGAATCGCTCGCCTGCTTGCACTCGAGTGAGAATGCGCGATAGTTCTCGCCGCAGCTCGGTCATGCTGATCGTGGTCACGGGTCTCCCCAATCCGGTGGATGGCTGGTCATCTCCACGCCCATCGACGAGGTGAAGGTCACGGCGCCACCCGGGTCGCCGTCGAGGCGCCAGGTGGCGTCGTGGATGCGGCGGTGGTGGTAGCCGCACAGGCCGATGAGGTTGGACAGCACGGTGGGGCCGCCACGGGAGTGGAAGACGATGTGGTGGACGTGCTCGATGCGATGCCGGCAGTGCGGGAATCGGCAGTGCACGTCGCGCATGAAGACGGCCCGACGCAGCGCCCGATGGAGCAGGCGCACCTTGGGCAGCATGGCGATCAACTGACCGCGTCGGTCGACCAGCAGCGGCCGCAGGGATGAGTCGCAGGCGAGCTCGCGCGCGGCCTCGCCGCTGATGGCGTGCGTCGGGATCCCGAAGCGCTCCAGCCACGCCACCTCGGGCGAGGCGCCATCGATGAGCGCATCTATCGGCACGGTGACGTTGATGGTGGGGCGCTCGCCGGTGATGCGCGGGAGCGCGTCGCCGCCGGTGGCCGACACAGCGGCATCGAGCAGGACCGACAGCGCGTCGGCATTGCGCTGCGACAGCGGCCGTCGGTCGGCGTCAGGCTCGCGGCCGTTCAGGCGGTCGAAGGGGTCAGCGCCACCCAACGCACCCGCGCCACCGCCGTTGCCATCGGCGTCATCCGCCCCCGGCACGCGCCGGGCCGACTCCAGCGCGGCCATGAAGCGCGCGCCGAGGATGGGATCGAGGTTGCCGTCGACCCGCACCCAGCCGTCGAGGTGGGCCGACACGTGCAACTGGGACGACTCCTGCTGATCGCGCTCGTCGCGGTCGACAGCGTCGGGGTCGAAACGGTGGCACAGCGCCTTGAGGCGCTGGAAGAAGTCGGCCGGCACGCAGGACGCGGCCACGGCCGCGATGTCGGCGTCGACGGCGATGAGGGCCTCGCGCAGCCGCGGGTAGGTGCGGTGGATCGTCCGCAGTGCGTCGATGTGCTGGGGCGCGATGTCGCCGCGGGACCACGCGGCGGATACGGCGGGGAAGGACTCCAGCAGGGCACCGCGCTCGAAGAGGCCGCGGGTGACGCCGGCGGAGTCGTTGCCGCGACCGCTCATCCACGACACCGGCGTACGGGCGC
>JALQSY010000211.1 GCA_023264215.1 Candidatus Nanopelagicales bacterium | reverse complement strand
CCCGCCGCCCACCTCGGCGGTCTGGTGGCACGCGATCTGATCGAGGTGACCGACGACGTCTCGGTCCTCGATCGCGGCGGTCGCTGGGCAGTGGTGCTGCCGTACTCGGGCGCGCCCGTGCTCGCGCGGTTCGACAACTGGCGTGAGGGATCGCCCGAGGAGGTCGGGGGAGGGTGGTCGGGGCCGCGGACGTGGTCGTCGTCCATGGACCAGGACGCCTACGTCCGGGCCGTGCAGCGCGTGCGCGAGCACATCGCGCGCGGTGACGTCTACCAGGTGAACGCCTGCCGGGTCATGTCCGCGGAGTTCCCCGACCCGCACCGCTCGGACGTCGGCGGGCTGCACGCCCTGCTCAGCCATGGCAATCCCGCGCCGTACCCGGCGATGATCCGCATCCCCGGGGTCGTGGAGGTGGTGAGCGCCTCACCGGAGCTCTTCCTCGCCCGCAGGCAAGACGAGGTACTCACCGGTCCGATCAAGGGCACGGGGCGCACCTCCGCGGACCTGCTGCCCAAGGATCGTGCGGAGAACGTCATGATCGTGGACCTCATGCGCAATGACCTGTCGCGTGTGTGCCGCGTGGGATCGGTCGGCGTCCCCGATCTCCTGGCGGAGGAGCAGCACCCGGGCCTGGTGCACCTGGTGAGCCGGGTGCGCGGCGAACTCGCCCCGGGTGTGAGCTGGCCCGAGCTCATCGACGCGACCTTCCCGCCGGGATCGGTCACGGGAGCACCCAAGCTGGCCGCACTGGACATCATCGATCGGATCGAGCCCGTCGCCCGCGGGCCGTACTGCGGGGCGATCGGGTGGGTGGACGCCGACGCCGGCACGGCCAGCCTGGCCGTCGCGATCCGGACCTTCTGGAAGGACGGCGGACTCGTGCACTTCGGCACCGGGGCCGGGATCACCTGGGGCTCGGACCCCGAAGGCGAATGGCGCGAGACGCAGCTGAAAGCCGAGCGGCTCATCGGCGTCGCCTCGCAGGACTGGCTGACTGAGATGCCGGCAGGGCGGTCACGCACCGCCGCCTGCGATGCCCACGGCGATGCGGACGCGCAGAGCGATGCGGATGCCCAAAGCGACGCGCATGCCCAAAGCGATTCGATGGACGGAGCCCGATCATGAGGATCTGGATGTGCCAGGGCGATGAGCCCGGGGGCCTGGTCGATGCGGCGGACGCCCGCGTGTCGGTGCTCGATCACGGTTTCACGGTCGCCGACGGGGTGTTCGAGACGCTCAAGGTCAGCGACGGCGCGGCATTCGCGCTCGGCCGCCACCTGGATCGCCTGGAGCGCAGCGCCGCCGCGATGGGGCTGCCGGCGCCGGGCCGCGAGCAGGTGGTCCGCGCCGTGGCCGAGACGCTCGAGGCCAATGCGCCGGTCATCCATGGGCTGGGGCGGCTGCGCATCACCTACACCGCGGGGGAGGCTCCGCTCGGCAGTGACCGCGGCGAGGCCGGGCCGACGCTGGTCGTGGCGGTGTCGGCGATGACGCCGTGGCCGGAGTCGGCGGCCGTCATCACCGTCCCGTGGCCGCGCAACGAGCGCAGCCCGCTCGCGGGCGTGAAGTCGACCTCGTACGCCGAGAACGTGCTCGCGCTCCAGCGTGCGCACGAGCATGGGGCCGGGGAGGCACTCATGGCGGACACGCGCGGGATGCTGTGCGAGGGGACGGGCTCCAACGTATTCGTCGTGCTCGACGGTCGCCTCGTGACGCCGACCCTCTCGACGGGCTGCCTCCCAGGGGTCACGCGCGCCCTCGTGCTCGAGTGGAGCGACGCCGTCGAGGAGGATCACCCGATCGACGTGCTCCAGCACGCCGACGAGGTGTTCATCACGTCATCGACCCGCGATGTGCAGCCGGTCCATCGGATCGACGCGCGAGCCGTGCCCGCACCCGGTCCGGTGACCGCGGCCGTCGCGGCCGAGTTCGATCGGCGGTCTCGGGCTGACGCCGACCCCTGATCGCGGTTACCGTGGTCGCGTGAGCGGTCCGGCGCCCGAGCGCGGGGACAAGGTCCCCGAGGAGTCGCGTCTGCACCGGATCGAGGAAGCGATCGAGGACGCCATCGAGGAGGCGGCCGAGGAACTGGTCGAGGGCTTCGAGGAGACCGTCGACAAGGTCCTGCCCCCGCATCTGCGCGCTCGCGCCTGGGCGCGGCGGCGCCGATCGACGCACGTGCTGTGGCAGGCCGGCGTGCTGCTCATCGGCTTCGGGCTGGTCCTGGCGGGCGTGGCGATGCTCGTGCTGCCGGGTCCGGGCTGGGCCACGATCATCCTGGGGTTCATCGTGCTCGCCTCGGAGTACGCCTGGGCGCGGCGCCTGCTCGAGCCGGTGCGCAGGTGGGCGAAGCGGGCCGCCGATGCCGCTCTCGATCCGCGCGTACGCAAGAGGAACATCGCCCTGGCCAGCGCCGCCGCGGTACTCGTCGCTGCGGCCGTCGCGTGGTACGTCGTGGCCTTCGGCCTCACGCTGCAGCCGGTCATCGGGCTGCTGCCCGGCTAGCCTCGATTGGCTATCTCGGCGTGCGGTAGTCTCGCGCTGCACTGACGGGCGATTAGCTCAGTGGTAGAGCACTCGCTTCACACGCGAGGGGTCACTGGTTCGAACCCAGTATCGCCCACCGAGGTGGTGGACTCCGAGGTCCGCACCAGGTTCATGCAGGGGTATCTGCGGCACCGGATGGAGAGAAGTGGCCACAGCATTCGAGAAGGTGGGTGGCGACCGATCCGTCGTCGTCGCCCGTGTCAATGGGGAACTGAAGGACCTCGCGACCGAGGTGTCGGACACCGACATCGTCGAGCCGGTCTCAGTGGACTCGCCCGAGGGACTGGCGGTTCTGCGGCACTCGACGGCGCACGTGCTGGCCCAGGCAGTGCAGGACACGTTCCCACAAGCCAAGCTCGGTATCGGCCCGCCCATCAAGGACGGCTTCTACTACGACTTCGCGGTGGAGACGCCGTTCACGCCGGAGGACCTCAAGGTCCTCGAGAAGCGCATGCAGCAAATCGTGAAGTCCGGTCAGCGCTTCTCCCGTCGCGTCGTCACCGAGGCGGAGGCCCAGCGTGAACTCGCGGGGGAGCCGTTCAAACTGCGACTCATCGGCAGCGAGGGCGGTGCCGATGTGATGGAAGTAGGCGGCGCCGAGCTCACCATCTACGACAACATCGAGGCCAAGACGGAT
>JALQSY010000210.1 GCA_023264215.1 Candidatus Nanopelagicales bacterium | reverse complement strand
GGCGCTGCTGCTCGGCCCGGAGCTCGTCCATGCCGAACAGGTCGAGTGCCTTAGCGGTCGCTGCCTCGTAGTTGCCGGTGTCGTAGGTGAGTCCGGCGATGGTGGTGTACGGGAACTCATCGTGCTTGATCCAGTTCTTCTCGCGAAGTGCCATCGGATCCATACCCAGTTCCGCGGCGAGTTCATCGATGATGCGCTCGATCGCGTACGTGGCCTCCGGGCGACCGGCACCTCGGTAGGCATCCGTGGGCGTGGTGTTCGTGAACACACCCGTGCACTGGAAGTCGTAGGCGTCCATCTTGTAGATCGCCGGGTACATGAACATGCCGAGTAGCGGCACACCCGGAGTGATGATCTGCAGGTAGGCGCCCATGTTGGCGATCAGATCGACTTTCAGGCCGAGGATCTTGCCGTCCTTGGTGGCGGCGATCTCGATGTCCTGGATCTGGTCGCGGCCGTGGTGCGTCGCGACCATGTCCTCGCTGCGCGTCTCGGTCCACTTAACCGGGCGGCCGAGCTTCCGTGCGAGCTGGGTGACGAGCACTTCCTCCCGGTACAGCTGGAGTTTGCCGCCGAACCCGCCGCCTACGTCGGGGGCGACGACACGCAGCGAGTTCTCGGGGAGCCCGGTCACGAGAGCCATGAGCACCCTCAGGACGTGGGGGATCTGCGTCGCGGACCAGATGGTCATCTCGTTGCTCATGCCCATCGGGGAGGCGACGACCGCGCGTGGCTCCATGAAGCCGGCGATGACGCGCTGGTTGATGAAGCGGCGCTTGACGACGACCGCATCATCTCCCGCTGCCTTGACCGCGGCCTCGAAGGCGCCGTCGCCCTGGGGCTTGAGCGGGAACTCGTAGCAGACATTCGTGCCGTGGCTGCCGTCGGCGGCGGCATGCACCGCTGTCGAGCCCTGCGCGAGGGCGGCCTCCATGTCGATGACCGCGGGCAGCGGCTCGTAGTCGACCTCGATCGCGTCGAGCGCGTCCGCGGCGGCGTACTTGTCCGTCGCGAGAACGACGGCGACGCAGTCGCCCACGTGCCGCACCTTGTCGACCGCCAGCGCTGGGAATCCGGGCATCTGGATGTCGTCGGTGACGGGCCACACGCATGGAATCGAGCCATTGAGGTCGCCGAGCTCCTTGGCGCCGAAGGCCGCCACGACGTGGGGCCGGCTCAGGGCCGGAGTCACGTCGAGATTGGTGATCTTGGCATGGGCCATGGGGCTGCGCAGGATCGCCATGTGCAGCGTGCCCGGGAGCTGGATGTTGTCGGTCCAGTTGGTCTGCCCGTGGAGCAGGCGCGCATCCTCCTTGCGGCGGAGCGGCCGACCCATCGGGTTGGCGTTGGCATCTGTCAGTGTCTCGGTCACTTCTTGCCCCCCATCAGCTCAGCGGCGTACTCCACCGACTTGACGATGTTGTGATAGCCGGTGCATCGGCACAGGTTGCCCTCGAGCCCCTCGCGGATCTCGTCCTCGCTGGGGTTCGAGTTCTCCTGGAGCAGGTCGACCGTGGCCATCACCATGCCGGGTGTGCAGTAGCCGCACTGGAGGCCGTGGCACTCCTTGAAGGCCTCCTGCACCGGATGCCACTTGTTCTCGCCCTCGGCGAGACCTTGGACAGTGAGCACGACTCGACCATCGGCCTGGACGGCGAGCATGCTGCAGGACTTGACGCTTTTGCCGTCGACCAGGACGGTGCAAGCGCCGCAGTTGGACGTGTCGCAGCCGACAACCGTGCCGACTCGACCGACGTCCTCGCGGAGGAAGTGAACGAGCAGACGCCGAGGCTCCACCTCGACGTCGTAGACCGTCCCATCGACGGTCACGCTAATGGGGATATGGGTCATGACTCTCCCGTGACTTCAGGGGGGCGATCCGAGGGCACGCCACCCGCCCCGTCGGGCAGGTACCTCCGACGCTAGGCCTTCACGGGGAATTGTGGGGCCGTTTCGCCGAGTTGCCCCCCGGAGGGAGGCCCAGAGGACTACGGTCGTGACCGAGGTGCCGAAAGCCGGTGCCCAGATCTCGGAGGATCCATGTCGACCACACCTCCCCCTCCCCCACCCATGCCGACGGGCGGTGGCGGCGGAAGCACCCAGGACAACGGCAGCGGCACCATCGCGCTCGTCACCGGCATCCTGAGCTTCTTCGTCTGCCCCATCGTCTTGTCGATCGTCGCGATCGTCTTCGGCAGGAAGGGCATGGCAGCGGCAGCTGCCGGCACGGCCGATAACGGCGGACAGGCCAAGGCTGGCTACATCATGGGCATCATCAGCCTGATCCTGGGAATCATCCTCATCATCTTCTACATCATCTTCTTCGTGATCCTCGTCGCTGCGGGCACGTCGACGAACTGACACGAGTCCAATCGACGGGGCCGGTGGATTTCCACCGGCCCCGTCGCCGTGTGCGGCTCGGCCCGGCCCGTCGGGGAGACCGCATCGTCGCGCCCTAGGCTGGCGGTGTGCCAGATGAGGGACCGGATGCCACGCCGGACACCGACATCCCCTCGACCGCCGTCACCGCACCGGCGAGCGTCGTGTCGGAGCCGGTCGCGCAGGCCACCGCGAGCGGAGCCCACGCCGCCCCTCGGCGCAGCAGCCTCGGAGTCTGGGCCTTCGTCCTGGCCGTGACGGGCCTGGTCGGGATCCTCCCCATCCTGGGCAGCGTCCTGGGCTTCGTGCTCGGCCGCGTGGCGATCCGGAAGGCCGACTCCAGGCCGGTCGTGGGCGGGCGCGGGCTGGCCGTCGCCGCCGTCGTGATCGCCGTGGTCACCCTCGTGGTCATCGCCCTGTCCGTCGCGGCGTACGCCCTGTCGGTCGCCTACCTGGAGATCTGACTACGCTCGCGGCATGACCACGCCTCGACCGGTGCTCGTCGTCGACTTCGGGGCCCAGTACGCCCAGTTGATCGCGCGCCGCGTGCGAGAGGCTCGTGTGTACTCCGAGATCGTGCCGCACACCATGCCCGTGGCCGACATGCTCACGCGCGATCCCGCCGCGATCGTGCTGTCGGGTGGCCCCAGCAGTGTCTACGCCGACGGCGCTCCGAGCATCGACGTGTCGCTCTTCGCGTCCGGCGTACCCGTCTTCGGCATCTGCTACGGATTCCAGGCCATGGCCCAGGCGCTCGGCGGCACCGTCGAGCGCACCGGACTGAGCGAGTTCGGCGGTACGCCCCTGCGGGTCGTGGACGGGGCA
>JALQSY010000020.1 GCA_023264215.1 Candidatus Nanopelagicales bacterium | reverse complement strand
GACGGGAGCGCAGGCCGGTGGCACCGGCATCGGCCGGGACCTCGCGCATCGCCTCCTGCGTCACTCGCACCTCCCTGCCGGTCAGTGTACGAGGACGAGAGCGCGTGCGGCGCTTCGACTACTTCTTGCCGCGCTTGGACCTCGGCTGCCGTTTGGGCTGGACGCGCTCCGGCGCGCCGACCGACGATGACGGCCCCGCGTCCACCGCGCCCACGGCGGCAGCGGCCGCCTCCTGGGACTCCGACGCCCGTCGGCCCGATCCCCCGCGACGGGCAGCCACGCGGTTGTCGAGGGCCTTGATGTCGGGCTGGCGGATCTTCAGGGCGACAGCGACGGGGGTTGCGATGAAGATCGAGGAGTAGACACCGGCGAGCATGCCGACCGCGAGCGCGACCGCGAGGTCCAGGAGAGTGCCGGCCCCCAGCAGGCCCGCGCCGACCACGATGATGGCGACGACGGGCAGCAGCGAGGTGATCGAGGTGTTGATCGACCGCACGAGCACCTGGTTGACGGCTCGGTTCGCCGCCTCGGGGTAGCTCATCACCGACTGGGCCGTGATGCCCTTGGTCTCCTCCTTGACCTTGTCGAACACGACGACGGTGTCGTAGAGGGAGTAGCCGAGGATGGTGAGGAAGCCGATCAGCGTGGCCGGCGTGACCTGAAGGCCCGTCACCGCGTAGATGCCGACGGTGAGGATGATGTCGTGCGCCAGGGCGACCAGCGCTGCGATCGCGAATCGCCACTCGAAGTAGATCGCGAGGAAGATCGTCACGAGGACGAGGAAGACGGCCAGTGCCTGGATGCCCTTGGACGTGATCTCCGCGCCCCACGTCGGACCCACCACCTGGGTGGTGATGTCCGTCACGGGGACACCGCACGCCTCGGCGAGGACCTCGGAGATGCCCTGGCTCTGGATGGGCTCGACCGGCGGCGTCTGCACGCGGACGATGCCGGCTCCGGTCTCGGTCACGATGACGTCGGCGCCGGTCGCGGCCGAACCGGCCTCGCGCGCCTCGGGAATCGTGCAGGTGGCGTTGGGGATGGAGAACACCGCGCCGCCTTGGAACTCGATGCCGAGGTTCAGGCCGCGGAAGCCCAGGGCCGCGAGCGAGATGAGGATGAGCACGCCGGACACGATGAACCAGGTCCGTCGGCGCCCGACGAAGTCGATGCCGCTCTCACCGCGGTACAGCCGGTCACCCAGCGAAGATCGACGCGCCATCAGGACTCCACTCCCACGCTCGTGCGACCAGCGGCCGGCTGTTCCTCGTCGGTGGCGTCCTCCTTGCGACCGCCTCGCAGGCCGCTCAGCCAGGACCCCTTCTGCATCCAGGGGGCGCGGCAGAGGAGCACGGTCACCGGGTAGGTGAACAGGAAGGCGATGAGCAGGTCGATCAGCGTGATGAGTCCGAGGGTGAAGGCGAAGCCCTTCACATTGCCCACCGAGACGATGTAGAGGACGACGGCAGCCAGCAGCGTGACGAAGTCCGCTGCGATGATCGTGCGCCGCGTCGTCGCCCAGCCCACTTCCGCTGCCGAGCGCATGGTCTTGCCCTGGCGCAGGGCATCTCGGATGCGTTCGAAGTAGATGATGAACGAGTCCGCCGTGAGGCCGATGGAGACGATGGCGCCCGCCACGCCCGCGAGGGTCAGCGTGAACCCGATCGTCTTGCCCAGGGCGATGAATCCGAGGTACGTCAGGCCGCCCGCGAGGACCAGGCTCAGCACCGCCACGATCCCCATGACGCGGTAGTAGACGAGCAGGAACAGGACGATGAGCGCGAAGCCGATCGCACCGGCGATGAGGCCGGCGCGCAGCTGGTCCCCGCCGATCGTCGGCGACACGCTCGTGACCTCCACGACCTCGAGGTTGACCGGAAGCGCGCCGTAGCTCAGGACGTTGGCGAGATCCTGGGCCTCCTGCGCCGTGAAGTCGCCTTCGATCTGGGCCTGGCCGCCGATGATCGGCTCATTGAAGCGCGGAGCCGAGACGACCACGCCGTCGAGGACGATGGCGAAGGCGTTGCAGGGGCTGGCACCGCCCGGCGTGCAATCGGGAAGGGAGAACAGCTCCTGCGACGCCTCGGCGAGTGCGCGAGCACCGTCGCTGTCGAAGGTCAGGCTGACGACCCAGCCGCCCACGCCCTGCTGCGGCAGCTGCGCGACGGCGTCGGTGACGTTCGTGCCCTCGATGAACGCCGGCTGCAAGGAGTACTTCGCGACTCCGTCCTGATCGCAGGTGCCGAGCCACTCCTGCGGGTTGTCGGGGCTGCCACCGGCCTGGTTGACCGGGTCGAGGCAGTCGAGCGCGGCCACCTCCGCCTGGTACTCGGGCGTGTTGTCGGCGGCCTGCACGATCTGCGCGCTCGTCGCCGTGTCATCCCCGGTCGGCGCCGGTGCGGGCGCAGCCGTGTCGTCGAGGGTCTCGGGCGCGGGACCCAGAATCGTCCACACGGGACGGAAGTTCAAAAGCGCCGTGCGGCCCACGAGTTCGACCAGGCGCTCCTGGCTGACATCGGGCACGGACACGATGATCGCCGCGCCATCCCCGGACCCCTGGACCGTGACCTCGGCCTCCGCGACGCCGACGCCGTCGACGCGCTGGCGGATGATCTGCACGGTCTGCGCGAGCTGGTCGTCGGTGATCGAGGCACCCTCCTGCACGGCCTCGGGCTGGAGGATCACCTGGGTGCCACCACGCAGGTCAAGCCCGAGCCGGACGACGTTGTCCTGGCCGGGCCACAGCGCCCACGCGGCCACGGCAGCCGTGATGAGGGCCATGATGAGTAGCAGGCGGCCCGGATGCGTCTGCGATCCGGTGCGACTGCTGCGGTTGGCGGATGACACGTGGATTCCTTATCCAGGCTGGTTGCGGCTGAGGACGACTCAGAGCGTGACTACGGGGTGCCCTCGATCGACGGGGGCGCGTCATCGGGAGCGGGTTCGGGTTGGATCACCTTGCCGATGGCGGCCTTGACCACCCGGATGACGACACCCGGCGCGATCTCCAGCTCTGCGTCGTCGTCGTCAATGGAGACGATGGTGCCGTAGACACCCGCCGTAGTCATGACGCGGGTCCCGGGGGTCAGGGCCGACATCATCTCCATCTGCTTGCGCTGCCGGGTCCGCGCGGGCCGCATGATCAGCAGGTAGAACACGACGCCGATGAGGATGATCGGGAGCAACGTCCCTAGGCTCTCCATGCCCACACCTCCCGGCCTCCACGGGCGCCATGACGGCGCACTAGCCCCACGAGCCTAGCCGGAGGCACCCGCTGAGTCGTCGCCGGTCGGCGGGGAGAACCCCAGCAGGCCCTGCTCGGCCCAGGCCTGGACCGGCGCCGGTAGGCCGAGGTGGGCGTACGCCGCCGGAGTGGCCACGCGCCCGCGCGGGGTCCGGGCGAGCAGACCGTGCCGCACCAGGAACGGCTCCGCCACCGTCTCGACTGTCTCCGCCTCCTCGCCGACGGCCACCGCCAGCGTCGACAGGCCGACCGGGCCGCCGTTGAAGCGCTGCACGAGCGCCTCGAGCACGGATCGATCGAGGCGATCCAGGCCCAGGATGTCGACCTCGTACAGGTCCAGAGCGGCCCGGGCTGCCTCCCGATCCACGGCGCCATCACCGTGCACCTGGGCCCAGTCGCGGACTCGGCGCAGGAGCCGATTGGCGATGCGCGGGGTTCCGCGCGAGCGGCGCGCGATCTCCTCGACACCCTCGCCGTCGATGTCGACCAGGAGCAGGTCGGCGGATCGCTCGAGGATCGACCGCAGGTCGGCCTCGTCGTAGAAGTCCAGGTGCGCGGTGAAGCCGAAGCGGTCGCGCAGGGGTCCGGGCAGCAGTCCAACGCGCGTCGTCGCACCCACCAGCGTGAACGGCGCCAGATCCAGGGGGAGCGCCGTGGCCCCCGGGCCCTTGCCCACGATGACGTCGACCCGGAAGTCCTCCATGGCGACGTAGAGCATCTCCTCGGCGCTTCGAGCCATGCGGTGGATCTCGTCGATGAAGAGGACCTCGCCGAACTGCAGGCTGGACAGCACCGCCGCGAGGTCCCCGGCATGCTGCAACGCCGGACCGCTCGTCAGGCGGAGCGGAGCCGACATCTCCTCCGCGATGATGGTGGCCAACGTCGTCTTGCCCAGGCCCGGGGGTCCCGAGAGCAGCACGTGGTCGGCGGGCCTCTCGCGTCGGCGCGCGGCCTGGAGCACGACGTCGAGCTGGGCGCACACGCGCGACTGACCGACGAACTCGTCGAGCCGATGCGGTCGCAGCGCGCCGTCGAGTGCGCGCTCCCCTTCGTCGGCACGGGCGTCCACGAGTCGCTCTGCGTCGTCGTCGCTCATCGTCGATCCATCCATCTCAGCGCCTCGCGCAGCAGCGTCGCGGTGTCGCCGCCCGACTCCCCCACGACCGCATCCACGGCTCGCTCGGCATCCTTGGCCGACCAGCCGAGGGACACGAGAGCGGCACGCACCGTCGTGGCCCCGTCGTCGGGGGCAGCCCCCTCGGATCCCGCGAGGTAGCGCAGTCGGTCCTTCAACTCGATGATCATGCGCTGCGCGCCCTTGGTGCCGATGCCCGGCACCCGCGTGAGCGTGGCAACATCGTCCGCGGCCACGGCCCGTCGCAGCGCATCAGGCGCGAGGGTGGCGAGAACGGCCAGAGCCGTGCGGGGTCCGATCCCCGACACCGTCTGGACGAGGTCGAAGAGATCGCGCTGCTCGGCGTCGTCGAAGCCGTACAGGGTGAGGGAGTCCTCGCGCACGATCAGGCTGGTGTGCAGCAGCAAGGCATCGCCGATCGTCGCGGCCGCCGCAGTCTGCGGCGGACAGGACACCAGCACCCCGACGCCGCCGACCTCGATCACCAGGGACGAGGGCTGGACCGCGGCCACGGCGCCTCGGACGGACGCGATCAACGCATGGCCTCCGCGGCCGCCCGCAGCCTGCGCTCGGCCCCGCCGCGCCAGATCTCGGTGATGGCCAGAGCCAGGGCGTCCGCGGCATCCGCCGGACGCACGGGTGCGTCGAGCCGCAGCACGCGGGTCACCATGGTGGTCACCTGCGCCTTGTCGGCTCGACCGCTGCCCGTGACCGCGGCCTTGACCTCGCTGGGCGTGCGCAGGCTCAGCGGGATTCCGCGCCGGCCCGCCGCGAGTACGGCCACGGCGCCCGCCTGGGCCGTGCCCATGACCGTGCGCAGGTTGTGCTGGCTGAAGACGCGCTCGACCGCGATCATGTGCGGGCGATGCCGTTCGACGAGCTCCTCGAGGGCGGTCTCCAGCCCGATCAGCCTGTCCGCGAGCGCCGCGTCCGGCGGCGTGCGCACGACCACGACGTCGACAAGCGCCAAGGACCCGCCCGGCTCGCCGTCGACGACCCCCACTCCGCAGCGGGTGAGGCCGGGATCGACGCCCATGACTCGCACGGGCGCCTCCCTCAGCCATCGCCGTCCAATGCGAACACCTGTGCGAAGACTACTGCTCGCTCCCGGCCTGCTCGCGGATCGCGCGAGCCTTCGGCGTGCCGTCGCCCCCTGCTCCATGGTGGAGCGGGTCGGCCGGTCCGATCGCGCCCCCGGTGACGGTCTCGAAGCCCGAACGCAGGTCGTCGACGAACTCCCCGAGGTCCGGCACGGCCCGGTCGTCAGTCGAGACGCCCACGAAGGCCGACCCGTCGTAGGTGACCATGGTGACGTTGGCCGCGGCCCCGATGGTGGCCACCAGCGGGTACATCCCCACGATCCGCGCACCCGCGACGTAGAGGGGCACGGGCGGCCCGGGGACGTTGCTGGTCGTCACGTCGCTCGCGAGCGCGGCCTGCGCCAGCACCGGGACCGGGACCAGCCAGCTGATCTCCGCCAGCGGGTCCGCGAATCGCAGCGCGGGCTCCTCCCGCCATCGGGCCACCGCATCGTGTGCCGCGCGCATGCGCTCGTCGACGGTCAGGCCAGCAACCGGCAGGTCGATCCGTGCGATCGTCACGGCGTTGGCCGCCTGCGCCGAGGTGTCGCCCGCATCGCCGCGAAGGCTGATGGGGACGTTGAAGCGAAGATCGTCCGCGACCATGCCGTGCCTGACGTGGTAGCGCTCGAGTCCGAGCCCCACGGCGGCCATGAATGCGTCGTTCACGCTGAAGCCGCGGTCCTTCGCGGCGCTGCGCATCTGCGCGAACGGTAGGTCGAAGCCGGCGAAGTGGTACGTCGTGCCGCGCTCGGTCATCAGCGGAGACATCGGCCCGTCGGGCACAGCGGTGAAGCGTCCGACGGACGCGAGGGTGCCGAGCACGGATGTCCAGGTCCGGACCGGATCGGTGAGGGAGCCGCGTGCGAGCGCGATCATCGCCTCGCCGATGCGCTCCGCGGCTCCCACGCCGCGGCGCACGTTGTCCATGATGTCCGCGACGCTCACGTCGGGGGCGGCCGCTGACACCGGCTCGGGCGCTGCCGGAGCCTCGGGCTCATCGGGGTTGGGGGAAGCGCTCATCTCCACGAGATTGAGACCGATGAGGACCGTCGCCTGACCGTCGGCGATCGCGTGGTGGAGCTTGAGCAGGAGCGCGGCTCGGCCCCCCTCGACACCCTCGACGAGCACGAGCTCCCACAGTGGCCGATCGCGATCGAAGTCCGTGAGGCTGATGCGACGGGCCTCCTCGAGGAGCTCATGCCAGGATCCGTCGCCCGCCAGGCGCATCCGGCGCAGGTGCAGCCCGAGGTCGAAGTCCGGGTCGACTGCCAGGCGCGGCGATGCGACCCCGAAGACCCCGCGCAGCGGACGCTGCCGCAGGACCGGGACCATGCGGGTGAGGCGCTCGACGCGGGCACGCAGGCGCGGCCAATCGGGCACCTCGTCGAGCAGCACGAGGGCGACGACGGTCGACCGCAGATGCGGGCTGCCCGCCGACGTGCGCCAGGTGGCCGCGTCCCACCCGGTCAGCTGGCGTCCGGCTCCGGCCATGGAGCCTCCCCTCATCCGTGCCAGCGTCTCATGCCTCGAGACTGGCGAGCACCTCGTCACTGACGTCCACGTTGGTATAGACGTTCTGCACATCGTCGCTGTCCTCGAGCGCCTCGACCAGGCGGAAGACCTTCCGCGCCACGTCGGCGTCGACGGGCACCGACATGCTCGGGACGAACGTCGCCTCGGCGGAGTCGTAGTCGATGCCGGCGGCCTGGAGGGCGGTGCGGACGGCGACGACGTCCCCCGCCTCGCTCACGACCTCGAAGGTGCCGTCGAGGTCGTTGACCTCCTCGGCGCCCGCCTCGAGGACGGCGCCGAGGATCGCGTCCTCGTCGACCCCGTCCGCGCTCGGCACCATCACGACGCCCTTGCGGCTGAACAGGTAGGACACCGAGCCCGGGTCCGCCATGCTCCCGCCGTTGCGTGTCATGGCCACGCGCACCTCGGATGCGGCCCGGTTGCGATTGTCGGTGAGGCATTCGACGAGGACCGCAACGCCGTTGGGCCCGTACCCCTCGTACATGATCGTCTGGTAGTCGGCTCCGCCCGCCTCGGCACCCGAGCCGCGCTTGACGGCGCGCTCGATGTTGTCCAGGGGAACCGAGCTCTTGCGTGCCTTCTGGATGGCGTCGTACAGCGTCGGGTTGCCAGCCGGGTCGCCGCCGCCCTGCCGCGCTGCCACCTCGATGTTCTTGATCAGTCGCGCGAAGAGCTTGCCGCGCCGGGCGTCGACGACGGCCTTCTTGTGCTTCGTGGTGGCCCACTTGGAGTGGCCGCTCATGCGTACTGCCTCACAATCCCGACGAACATCTCATGGAGGCGCGGATCGCCGGTGAGTTCCGGGTGGAACGACGTGGCGACGAGCTGCCCCTGCCTGACGGCCACGATCGTATCCGTCCCGCTCGCACCGTCCGTCGAGACGGCGGAAGCACCCCTGTCGGGTGGGGTCACCCGCGCGAGAACCTCGACGCCGACCCCGACCGACTCGACCCAGGGGGCTCGGATGAAGACCGCGGGGAACGGCTCGGACAGGCCGACCACGTCGACGTCCGCTTCGAACGAATCGACCTGCCGACCGAAGGCGTTGCGGCGCACCACCATGCGCAGACCCCCGATGGTCTGCTGGTCCGGTCGCGCGTCGAGGATCTCGTCGGCCAGCAGGATCATGCCCGCGCACGAGCCGTACATCGGCATCCCTGCCGCTCTCGCCTCGCGAAGGGGGTCCATGAGGCCATCGCGCACGGCGAGCATCGAGATCGTCGTCGATTCCCCGCCCGGGATCACCAGCGCGTCCACGTGCGCGAGATCATCGGGCGATCCCACCGGCACGGCCGCCACACCGCAGGCCTGGAGTGCGACGAGGTGCTCGTGGAAGTCGCCCTGCAGGGCCAGGACACCTACCGTGGGTGACGCGGTGGTCACCAGCCCCGGTCTTCGAGCCGATGGTGCACCGGGATGTCGGCGACGTTGATGCCCACCATGGCCTCGCCGAGTCCGCGGGACACCTTGGCGACGACGTCGGGATTGTCGAAGTGCCGGGTCGCCTGGACGATGGCCTCCGCGCGCTTGACCGGATCGCCGGACTTGAAGATCCCCGAGCCCACGAAGACGCCCTGGGCGCCCAACTGCATCATCATCGCCGCGTCCGCGGGGGTCGCGATCCCGCCGGCCGTGAACAACACGACGGGCAGGGCGCCGGCGCGGGCGACCTCGACCACGAGGTCGTAGGGAGCCTGGAGCTCCTTGGCGGCCACGAACAGCTCGTCCTCGGGCAGGGACACCAGACGCCGGATCTCATCGCGGATGCGACGCATGTGGGTCACCGCGTTGGACACATCGCCTGTCCCGGCCTCGCCCTTGGAGCGGATCATGGCCGCGCCCTCGGTGATGCGGCGTAGCGCCTCGCCGAGGTTGGTGGCACCGCAGACGAAGGGCACCGTGAACTGCCACTTGTCGATGTGGTTGGCGTAGTCCGCCGGGGTCAACACCTCGGACTCGTCGATGTAATCGACACCGATCGATTGCAGCACCTGGGCCTCACCGAAGTGGCCGATGCGGGCCTTGGCCATCACCGGGATGGTCACCGCCTCGACGATGCCGGTGATCATGTCCGGATCCGACATCCGAGCCACACCACCTTCGGCCCTGATGTCCGCGGGGACGCGCTCGAGGGCCATCACGGCCACGGCGCCGGCATCCTCGGCGATCTTGGCCTGCTCCGGAGTGACGACGTCCATGATCACGCCGCCCTTGAGCATCTCCGCCATGCCGCGCTTGACGCGAGTGGTGCCGGTGACAGGGGTCGGGGAATCGGACACGTTGACCTCTCAGGACAGGGGGCCGCGCTGCTTGCGACCGGCACCATCGTAGTCGGCGGCGGCGAGGGCGCGATCCCGCCGTCGGGTCAGGTGATCTTGGGCTCCATGGTCTCGTCCAGCAGGACGATCCACTCCTGGCCGATGGCGAAGGGCATGGGGGATCCATCCGGCAGCAGGTAGCGGGTGCCCTCGGTCAGCGTCGGGCGCTCCCAGGTCACCGACCACAGGCGACCGTCCCTCAGCACGACCGCCGCTCCCGAGCCCACCGTCTGGATAAAGGGCGTCTTGCCGCCGTATCGATCGCCGTAGCCGGAGTCGGTCTGCTCGACGGACTGGATCACCACGGTCGCCGCGCGCTGCGGTCCGCCCTCGGTCGACCGGGACTCCTCGCCGTTGAGCCCCACGATGAAGTTGCCCGCGGCCTCATCCCAGGTGAAGGAGACCTGCGACGACGGCCACGTCATGGTCACCGACGTCACCGGCGTGCCACCCGCCGGCGGGTCGGCGGAGAAGGTGAAGCCGATGCTGCGCGCGGGCTCGGCATCGGGCGCGGCGGCCAGGAGCACGGCCGGATCGGCCATGTGATCCACCGGCGATGGCCGCCCCGGATCGTCGACGAAGGCCTCGTAGATCTTCTCGGCGGATACGTCGTAGAGATTGGCCGATGCCAGGATCGGTCGAAGCTTGCTCTGCATTCCCGAGTTGGAGAAGGCGATCGCACCGAAGGGAGCGAGGATGTCGATGTCGCTGATGCGCGCCGAGCGCACGGGCCCGATCTGATCGGGCAGGCTGGAGTTGAAGACGGCGATGAGCCGCGTGAGGTCCCACTCGACCTCCGTCACGTAGACCAGGTCGGCTGACTGAAGGCCCGCGTGCGGCTGAGCCGCTCGGGTGTTGTCGACCTTGATGGCCAGCACCGGCTTGCCCTCGCCGCCCGGAAGACCCGAGAACGGCGACGCACCCGGTGGAATCCCGTCGGAGCTCGGCGTCGGCAGCGCCGAGGGGCTCGCCGACGCCGAGGAGGGCTCGGGGGTCGCGACGCTGCTCGAGGAGACCGGCGCTGCCTCATCCGAGCCGCACGCGGCGAGGAGCGCGGCGGACAGGGCCAGGGCAGCGAGCGCGGGGAGACGACGCATCCATCTACGGTACGTCGGACCCCCTCAGCGCGCGGTGAGCCCCGGGGGCGGCGTGTCGTCCATCTCCACGGTGGCGGGCCAGGGAGTGCGCCCGGCGAGGCGCAGCCACCTCACGAGCCGCTGCTTGCGGACCTGTCTGCACGCCCTCACCGCGTCGTTGTGGAATCGCCTCGAGAGCTGCACGCGCACGCAGGCCTTGCGCAGGTCCTCGAGCATGGCGGGATCCGGCGCCTCGTCGCGCAGTGCATCGGCCTCCTGGTCGTCGGGGATCGCGGCGGCCAGGACACGCGTCAGATCGCTCTCCGCGAGGCCGCGCGCGATGACATCCGCGTCCATGGACGCCCGAGCAGCGTGGGCCGAGTCCGCGAGCACCACGGCCGTGGCCGGATCGAACAGCGATGACGACGCGATCTCCAGGCACAGGGCCGAGCGCTGCAGCAGTTGGGTATCGAGCGCCTGGCTCGAGGCGTCGATGCGGCGGTGCAGACGATCCAGGCGTCCCGCGGTCATGCTGAGGTAGAGCCCGACCAGTGCCACGAGCGCGACGATGAGCACCCACCACCAGGGCGACATCATCCCTCCCGCATCTCAGAACGCCCGGTCGCCGTGCGTCGCCGCGCCAGGCGCCCGACGATCTGACCGCGCAGGTCCTCGCGCACGCCGCTCTGCCCCGCGGTCACGCTGGCGTAGACGTCCAGGAGGTCCCCCGCGACCGTCTTCCAGTCGTACGCGGCGGCACGGCGGCGCCCCGCGGCCCTCAGGCGGGCGCACTCGTCCTCGTCCTCGAGCAGTCCCACGACCGCCGCGGCGAGCGCCGCGGAGTCGCCCACGGGGAAGGTGACGCCGCATCGGCCGCCGTCCAGCACGCGCACGAAGGCGTCGAGGTCGCTGGCGACGACGGGGGCGCCGGCCGCCATCGCCTCGAGCAGCACGATGCCGAAGGACTCGCCGCCGGTGTTGGGGGCGACGTACGCATCGAGCGAGGCCAGCGCGGCGGCCTTGTCAGCCTCATCCACCCGCCCCAGGCAGGTGATGGCCGCGCGCAGGTCCGCGGGAACATCCGCAAGAACCTCGTCCGCATCACCGGGCCCGACGAGGACCAGCGTCGCGGACGGCAGGCCCTGCCGGATCGTGGCGAAGGCCTCGAGCAGGACGGGCAGCCCCTTGCGGGGCTCGTCCATGCGGCCGAGGAATCCGATCGCCGGACCGGGCCACGCGCGCAGCGGACGGGCGTCGGCGAAGGGCTCGACGCGAACGCCGTTGGGGATGAGCACAGCGTCCGCACCGAGGTGATCGACGATCGTGCGCCGGGCGTACTCGCTGACCGCCACGAGCGCGGAGATCTTCTCCAGAGCCGTCTGCGCCAGGTAGTAGCCGGTCACGAGCACGCGCGAGCGCTCGATCGATGAGTGCACCGTGGCGACGATGGGACCGCGGGCGGCCCAGCATGCGAGCACTCCGAGGGAGGGAGCGAGCGGCTCGTGGACGTGCAGGACGTCGAAATTCCCTTCGCGGATCCAGCGCCTCACGCGAGCCGTGGCCTTCACACCGAAGGTCAAACGCGCGACCGAGCCGTTGTAGGGGACCGCGCGCGGGCGTCCGCCGTCGACGGCGTACTGCGGCAGCGCTCGTGGATCCTCGACGGGCGTGATGACACTCACGTCGTGCCCCAGCGCCATCAAGGTCTCCGCTTGGTCGCGGACGTGTGCCTGCACTCCCCCGGGAACATCCCACGCGTAGGGGCAGACGATGCCGATCCTCACCCGGTGCCCCTCGTGGGTACGTCGGCGTGCCAGAGGCGCTGCATCATGTGCCAGTCCTCCGGATGCTCCCCGATGCCTGCCGCGAACGCGTCGGCCATGTCCTGCGTCAGCGCCGCGACGGCCTCCTTGCGCTCCATGCCGGTCGGGGGTGCCAGGGCGGGCGCGACGCGTCCGCGGACTCCCTGGTCCACGTGCCACAGGTCCACCGGCATCAACGGCGCACCCGTGAGCAGTGACAGCAGGGCGGGGCCGCCCGGCATGGACGCCCGGTCACCGAAGAAGTCCACGGGCACCCCGCTGCCCGACAGGTCGCGGTCGGCCACGAGGCAGACCAGGCTCCCGGACTTCAGCCGGCGCAGCAGGGTCCGGAAGGTGTCGTCGTCGCCGTGCGGGAGCACCTCCATCCCCAGCGACTCGCGATAGGCCACGAACTTGTCGTAGAGCCCTTCGGGCCGCAGTCGCTCGGCCACCGTGACCAGACCGCCGTACCGGTCGCAGGCCCACGCGCCCGCCAGGTCCCAGTTGCCGCTGTGGGGAACGACCATCACCGCGCCCGTGCCCGCGGCCACCGCCGCGTCGAGGTGATCGAGCCCCTCCTCGAGTGTGAACGTCTCGCGCACGCGATCAGCGCTCCACGCCGGCAGCCGGAAGGCCTCGCTCCAGTAGCGCAGGTAGCGACGCATGCCCTCGCGCGTGGCCGCATCGAGCGTCTCGGAGCGCGCATCGGGTATCACGCGCGCCAGATTGGCGCGCAGCTGCCGCACGCCGCGCCCGTCCTTGCGATAGGCCCGGTCTGCCATGGCCCGGAAGGCTCGGTCGACGGCCGGATCCGGAAGGCGCTTGACCGCCGACCAGCCCACGCCGAAGCCGATGTCGACGAGCGAGTCGGACAGGCTCACTGAGCTTCCCCGCGAGGGGCCTTGAGCTGCTTGCGCACGACGACGATGCGCTGAACGACCGTGATCACGCTGAGGATTGCCAGGGCCCCCAGTGCGACCGGGAGGACGTAGGGGACGCCGAGGCCGGCCAGCAGGGCGGCGAGGAGCACGACGATGAGGCGCTCGGCCCGCTCGGCGATGCCGACGTTGGCCGTGGCCCCAACGGCCTCCGCGCGGGCCTTGGCGTAGGAGATGACCTGTCCGCCCACCAGGCACGTGAGCGCTGCTGCCGTGGTCCAGGCGTTGCCGGTCGACGCGGCCCACAGGACCAGGGCCCCGAAGACGCAGCCGTCGGCGATGCGGTCGAGCGTCGCGTCGAGGAAGTTGCCCCACGGTCCTGCCCGACCGGATAGGCGCGCCATCGTGCCGTCGAGCAGGTCCGCGATCACGGAGGCGGCGATGATGATGACGCCGGGCACGAAGTCGCCGCGGGGGAAGAACACGAGCGCGGCGGTGCACGTGACGAGCGTGCCCACGACCGTCACCGCATCAGGCGAGACATGGAGCTTCAGCAGGAGCCGGGCGATCGGCTCCAGCACTGCGGTCGACAACTTGCGCGCCGCCGGGTTGTTGAGCACGACCACTCCTCGGCCATGGCCGCACCACGGCGTCTTCGCCGACAACGCGGCGCCTGCCGGTCGATCCGGCGCCCCCATCGTACGGCTCCCCATGGAGAGTCCGAAGTCCCTTGCGCCGCCCGGGCAAACGGAGCAGGGTCGTGTCACGACACCACCGCGCGAGGAGGGCACCGTGGTCGCCACCTACGATCCCGCAGGCATCCGGAACATCGCGCTGGTCGGGCCCAGCCACGCGGGCAAGACAACGCTCGTCGAGCGGCTGGCGCTGGCGACCGGGGCCATCACTCGAGCCGGCTCCGTCGAGGAGGGCACCACCCTGTCCGACCTCGACGAGGCCGAGCATCGACAGCAGCGGTCGGTCTCCCTCAGCCTCGTGCAGTTGGAGTGGGGCGGCGTGCGCCTCAATCTCCTGGACACGCCCGGCTACGCGGACTTCGTGGGAGAGGTGCGCGCCGGACTGCGCGCGGCCGATGCCGCACTCTTCGTCGTCTCCGCCGTGGACGACATCGACGCCGCCACGGCAATGCTGTGGGACGAGTGCGCGGCGGTGGGGATGCCCCGAGCGGTAGTCGTCACGAAGGCAGATCGGGACCGAGCCGACGTGGAAGGCACCGTCGAGGCGTGCCAGTTGACCTTCGGCGAGGGCACGGGCATCCATCCGCTCTACATCCCGCTGCACGCGGACGACGGGCACGTCGCGGGGCTGATCGGACTGCTGTCGCAGTCCATCAGGGACTACTCATCGGGCAATCGGGTGGACCGCGTGGCCGATCCCGAGCACCTGGACCTGATCTCCGATGCACGCACCGGGCTGCTCGAGGGCATCATCACCGAATCCGAGGACGAGGACCTCATGGACAGGTTCCTGGGCGGAGAGGAGGTCGCCTTCGAGTCGGTCGTGGCCGACCTGGAGAAGGCCGTGGCCCGCGGCCACTTCTTCCCCGTCCTGGTCACGGCCACGAGCCCCGTGGGATTCGGCATGGACGAGCTCCTCGAGGTCCTCACCCGCGCCTTTCCCTCGCCGCTGGAGCACCCCCTGCCCACGGTGACGGCACCGGACGGGACTCCGCGCGAGCCACTGGCCTGCGACGCGGCCGGCCCGCTCTGCGCGGAGGTGGTCCAGACGGCATCCGATCCCTACGTCGGGCGCATCTCCCTGGTCCGCATGTTCTCGGGGACGCTGACGCCCGATGCCACGCTGCACGTGTCCGGCCACTTCCTCGCCGATCGCGGGCACGAGGATCACGACGTCGATGAGCGAATGGGCGGCATCAGCCAGCGCGTCGGCAAGGCGCTCAAGCCCATCGATGCGCTCGGTGCCGGCGACGTCGGACTGGTGACCAAACTGCCGCACGCCGAGACCGGCGACACGCTCTCGTCACCGGAGCTGCCGCTCCTCATCGAGCCCTGGACAATGCCCGAGCCCCTCCTGCCGGTGGCCGTCCTGGCGCGGACGGCATCGGACGAGGACAAGCTCACCGCTGCACTCGGTCGCCTGGTCGCCGAGGACCCGACCCTGCGCCTGGAGCGCAACTCCGACACCGGCCAGATCGTGCTGTGGTGCATGGGCGAGGCCCACGTCGATGTCGTGCTCGAGCGACTGAACGGCCGCTACGGCGTGAGCGTCGACAGCGAACCGGTGCGCGTGTCCCTGCGCGAGACCTTCGCGTCGCCCGCCCGCGGGCACGGCCGCCTCGTGAAGCAGTCGGGCGGTCACGGGCAGTACGCCGTCTGCGACATCGAAGTGGCCCCGTTGCCGCCCGGAAGCGGCTTCGAGTTCGTCGACCAGGTCGTCGGCGGCGCGGTGCCGCGCCAGTTCATCCCGTCGGTCGAGAAGGGGATTCGCGCCGCGATGGCCAAGGGCGTGAGCGCCGGCTACCCGCTGGTCGATATCCGCGTGACCCTCGTGGATGGCAAGGCGCACTCGGTGGACTCCTCGGACATGGCCTTCCAGACCGCCGGCGGCCTCGCCCTGCGCGATGCGGCCGAGACGGCGGGCGTGAGCCTGCTCGAGCCGGTCGACGAACTCGTCGTCGTCATTCCCGACGACCACGTGGGCGCGGTCATGTCCGATCTCTCCACCCGCCGCGGCCGCGTGACGGGCACCCGCGGGGTTGCGGGCGGTCGCACGGCCATCACCGCGGAGGTGCCCGGCCTCGAGCTCACGCGCTACGCCATCGAGCTGCGCAGCATCGCCCACGGCACCGGCACCTTCACACGGCGGTACCACGGCCACGAGCCCATGCCCCGGAACATCGCGGAAGGGCTGGCAGCCGACTAATCGATGGCGGGCCAGGCATCGGACGCCCGCCCTGTCTCCCTCGCTCCGAGATCCGCGTCATGCGCACCCGTGTGGCGGATCACCCATTCCTGCGCCACCAGCGGGCGGTAGCGATGCTCGGCGCCGCGGATGATCATCACGTCGCCGGGGATCACCTCGATCGTGGCGACGCCCTCGCTCAGGACGACCTGCAGCAGGCCGCGGCCCGATCGTGCGAAGTGGGCCTCGTGCACGGAGTTGACGTGCCAGGCACCCATCCCGGCATGCTCCTCGCCGGCCGCGGGCGGATCGGCCACGATCACCGCGCGGACGTGACGCTCGTCGGGGCCGAGAACCTCGGCGAGGACGGCCTCGGGCGCGTCGTCGCCCGGCGCGTGGACGAAGCGGACGCCGACCTCCGCGAGCTCGGCTTCGAGATCGACTCCCCCCGGCCCGGTGATGATCGCCATGCTCGTCCCTCCTCGTCGGCGCCTCGGCCGCCTGTCGAATCCCTAGTCTGGCTCGTCCCACGCCTCGGCGAGCAGCCTGCGCGTCTCTCCGAGCAGCTGCGGCATCGGCTTGGTGTGGCCGATGACCGGCATGAAGTTGGTGTCGCCGCCCCAGCGCGGCACGACGTGCTGGTGCAGGTGGCCCGCGATACCCGCCCCGCCGACCTTGCCCTGGTTGATGCCGATGTTGAAGCCCTGTGCCCGGGACACCTCGCGCAGCACGGTCATGCACCGCTGCGTGAGCCGGGCGATCTCGGCCGCCTCCTCGGGGGTGACCTCGGTGTAGTCCGCGACATGGCGATACGGGCACACCAGCAGATGCCCGGAGTTGTAGGGGTAGAGGTTCATCACGACATAGGCGGTCTCGCCGCGGGCCACGACCAGGCCCTCGTCCTCGGGCATCCCGGGCGCGCGGCAGAAGGGGCACTCCTCGCCGGGTCCATCGTGCGCCGGGCGCCCCTCGCCGCGCAGGTACGCCTCGCGATGGGGCGCCCAGATGCGCTGCCAGCGATCGATCATCCCACCGTGGTCGAGGGGCAGCTCGGGCTCGCTCATGCCGGGGCGCTCTCCACCTGACGGCGTTCGTTCACCGCGGAGACGATCTCGGCGACGGCCTCGTCGATGCCCACCCCGTTGCGCTGGCTGCCGTCGCGGTAGCGGAAGGACACGGCCCCGGCGGCCATGTCGTCGTCGCCCGCGATGAGCATGTAGGGCACCTTGGACTTCTGCGCGGTCCGGATCTTCTTCTGCATCCGATCATCGGCGTCGTCGACTTCGACGCGGATGCCATGCTCGCGCAGGCGTGCAGCGACGTCGTAGAGGTAGTCGACGTGCGCGTCCGACACGGGAATCGCGACGACCTGCACGGGGGCCAGCCAGGGCGGGAAGGCGCCGGCGTAATGCTCGAGCAGCACGGCGAAGAACCGCTCGATCGAGCCGAAGAGCGCGCGGTGGATCATCACCGGGCGCTGCCGCGTCCCGTCGGGGGCGGCGTACTCGAGGTCGAAGCGCTCGGGCAGGTTGAAGTCGAGCTGGATGGTCGACATCTGCCAGGTGCGCCCGATCGCGTCCTTGGCCTGCACCGAGATCTTCGGGCCGTAGAACGCCGCGCCGCCCTCGTCGAGCACGAGGTCGAGGCCCTGCTTCTCCGCTGCCTGGCGCAGCACCTCGGTCGCCTCGGCCCAGACCTCATCCGAGCCCACCGACTTCTCCGGGTCCCGGGTCGACAGCTCGAGGTAGAAGTCCTCGAGGCCGTAGTCGCGCAGCAGGTCCAGGACGAAGGTGAGCAGCTTGTCGAGCTCATCGGCCATCTGCTCGCGCGTGCAGTAGATGTGGGCGTCGTCCTGTGTGAAGCCTCGAGCCCGGGTCATGCCCTGCACGACACCGGACTTCTCGTAGCGGTAGACCGTGCCGAACTCGAACAACCGCAGCGGGAGTTCGCGGTACGAGCGCCCGCGCGCGTCGAAGATGAGGTTGTGCATCGGGCAGTTCATCGGCTTCATGTAGTAATCGACGCCCTGGCGGCGGACGTTGCCCTCGGCATCCACCTCGGCATCGAGGTGCATGGGCGGATACATGCCCTCCGCGTACCAGTCCAGGTGCCCTGACTTCTCGAAGAGCGCGGCCTTGGTCACGTGAGGGGTGTTGACGAACTCGTAGCCCGCCTCCTCGTGCCGCTTGCGCGAGTAGTCCTCCATGACGCGTCGCACGACGCCGCCCCTGGGGTGGAAGACCGCCAGGCCGGAGCCGATCTCCTCGGGGAAGCTGAACAGGTCGAGCTCGGCGCCGAGGCGTCGGTGGTCGCGCCGCTGGGCCTCCTCGATGCGGTGCAGGTAGTCGGCCTGCGCCTCCTTGGTGGGCCAGGCGGTGCCGTAGATGCGCTGCAACTGCTTGTTCTTCTCGTCG
>JALQSY010000209.1 GCA_023264215.1 Candidatus Nanopelagicales bacterium | reverse complement strand
ATCAACGGTGAGGAAGGTGCCAGTCGCTCCGATTACACCCCGAGCGAGGACGACAACGTCATCGTCCAGGGCGTGTCAGGCACCCCCGGCGGCCTCGGCTACTTCGGCTTCACCTACTACGAGGAGAATGCCGACAAGCTGAAGGCTGTCGAGATCGACAGCGGTGCCGGATGTGTGGCTCCGAGCGTCGAGACCGCACAGAACGGCACCTACACGCCGCTCGCACGCCCCCTGTCGATCTACCCCTCCAAGGCAGCTCTCCAGCAGCCCCAGGTGAAGGCGTTCTTCGACTACTACATCGCCAACAACGCCGCGATCGCGGAGGGCGCACTCTTCATCCCGCTCAATGCCGATCAGGAGGCCGAACTCCAGGCCGCCTACCAGTCCCTCCTTGGGTCCTAGAGATTCGCCGAACAAGACTGGCTAGGTTGACCGCATGAGCGCAGTGGTGCAACAGCGACCTGCCGCAGGGGACCTCAATCCCCTGCGGCAGGTCAAGCCCAGGTACGGCGAGCGCATCATCATTGGTCTCCTCGCCGTCGCGGCTGCTGTCTCAGTGGCCACGACCTTCGGCATCGTTCTCTCCCTCCTTGTCCCGTCCATCACGTTCTTCCGCGAGATCCCCCTCACGGAGTTCCTCTTCACGACGACGTGGACCCCCCTCTTCGCAGATCCGCAGTACGGCGTCCTCCCCTTGATCGCCGGCACGTTCGTCATCACGATCCTGGCCGTCGCCGTCGCCATCCCGCTCGGCCTGGGCAGTGCCCTGTACCTCTCGGAGTACGCGAGCCCCAAGGTTCGCAAGGTCTTCAAGCCTGTGCTCGAAGTCCTCGAGGGGGTCCCCACCGTCGTCTACGGCTTCTTCGCGCTCGAGTTCGTCACCCAGCTCATCCTGCGGCCACTGTTTCCCGGGATCCAGGTCTTCAACGCCCTGTCAGCAGGCCTGGTGATGGGCATCATGATCATCCCCACCGTCGCGTCGCTCGCCGAGGACGCCATGTCCGCGGTCCCCGGTGGGCTGCGCGACGGCGCCTACGCGCTCGGCGCGACAAAGCGCCAGGTCGCGCTCCGCGTGGTGATCCCCGCTGCACTTTCCGGCATCGTGGCGGCCTTCGTCCTGGGCATCTCACGGGCCATCGGCGAGACGATGATTGTCACCGTCGCTGCGGGCCTGATGCCTAACCTGACCCTGAACGTCTTTGAGGGCATGCAGACCATGACCTCCTACATCGCCGCTGCCGCGTCGGGCGATGTCTCCACCGGGAGCATCGAGTACCAGTCGATCTTCGCGGTCGGCATGCTGCTCTTCGTCATCACCCTCTTCATGAACCTGATCAGCATCCGGCTGGTCCGCAAGTATCGGCAGACCTACCAATGACCGCCACGCTCACCTCCAGCCCTGCTCCAGCGGGACTCCAGGGCAAAGGCCAACCGCTAGCCGACAGGTCCTTCCAGTGGATCCTGTTCATTTCACTCTTCATCGGCGTGATCTTCCTCGCCGTGCTCATCGTGTACGTCGTCATCGAAGGGTGGCCCAGGCTCACGCCCCAGCTGTGGGAGAACATGCCATCGATCCGCGATCCCGATACTGCCGGGGCGCAGTCGGCGATCACTGGCACGCTCTGGGTCATGGCTTTCACCGCTCTGTCGGCGCTGCCCATCGGCATCCTTTCCGCCGTGTACCTGGAGGAATTCTCGAAGCCCAACAGTCGGTTCCAGCGATTCGTGGATGTGAACATCCAGAACCTCGCCGCAGTCCCATCGGTCGTTTTCGGCATCCTCGGCCTGGCGATCTTGGCCAGGGCATTCCAACTGGGCCAGACGGTCATCACCGCCGGGCTCACTCTCGGCCTGCTCGTCCTGCCTGTCGTGATCATCTCCACCCGCGAGTCGCTGCGGGCGGTCCCCCAGAACATCCGGCACGGATCTCTGGCCCTGGGGGCAACTCCGTGGCAGACCGCCTGGAGGCAGACCATGCCCGCTGCCATCCCCGGCATGGCGACGGGGACCATCCTGGCCCTCTCGCGCGCCATCGGCGAGGCTGCGCCCCTCCTGCTCCTGGGCGCAGTGTCGTTCATCTCCTTCAATCCCACCGGGCCCTTCTCGGCCTACACGACGATGCCGATCCAAATCTTCAACTGGACCAAAGACGCCCGAGATGAGTTCAAGGTGCTGGCTGCGGCGCTCATCGTCCTCCTCCTCGTCCTCCTCCTCGCCATGAATGCTGTGGCTATCCTGATCCGCAACCGAACCCAGAGACGCTGGTGACACAATGAGCGAGACCATGAGCGAAACAAGCAAGGGTCCACAGGACACCAACGACCTGGAGCGGACCGGCCGGATGGATGTCTCCACGGTCCTCGAGGGCGCGGAGATCCCGGAGACGGTCTCCAACATCGTCTTCGACCTGGCCAACGTGCAGGTCTACTACGGCGACTTCCAGGCCGTGCGCGATGTCACCATGCAGATCGGCCGCAACGAGATCACGGCCTTCATCGGCCCGTCCGGCTGCGGCAAGTCAACGCTCCTGCGCAGCTTCAACCGCATGAACGACCTCATCCCCGGCGCCCGCGTCGAGGGCCTGCTTGCCTACCACGGCTTCGACATCTACGCCCCCGACGTCGATCCCATCGAGGTGCGCCGCCGCATCGGCATGGTCTTCCAGAAGCCCAACGTCTTCCCCAAGTCGATCTACGAGAACGTCGCCTACGGCCCCAAGGTCAACGGCATGAAGGTCAACATGGACGACCTCGTCGAGGAGTGCCTCACCAAGGCGGCGCTTGCGGCGTCCATGATGCAGACCAAACAAGCACTTGCCGAAAGTATCCTGAAACCGCAGTACATCCACACCACCTACCCCATGAGTTTCACAATTACAGGATTTGAAGATGGCCTCGACACCGGAAGCGAAAGTTAAAAAACAGATCAGGGCAATCCTTGATGAGTACGGCGCGTACTACGCCATGCCGATCGGGAGCGGCTACGGGAACTCAGGCGTGCCTGATTTCCTGGTGTGCTACAAAGGCTGGTTCATCGGCATCGAAGCCAAGGCCGGCAAGGGCAAGACCACAGCGCTCCAGGACATGAACCTGGAGAAGATTGAGAAAGCGGGGGGCATGACCATGATCATCAACGAATTCAACTTGGCAGGAATCAACAACCTGCTAAACACAATTAAAAACCTGGACGAGATACCCAAATGATCCAC
>JALQSY010000208.1 GCA_023264215.1 Candidatus Nanopelagicales bacterium | reverse complement strand
GTGAAGATCGTCTTCAATCCTGACGAGATTGCGTACGCCGTGCGCATCGGGATCGAGACCGGAGTAGACGTGATCAAGGTCGGTTACCCCGGCGACGAGGCTGCCTTCGCTCAGATCATCAGTGCGTGTCCGGTGCCGATCGTCATGGCCGGTGGCCCCAAGGAGCCGACCTTGCACGCTGCGCTCGCCCAGATCCATGCCGGTATGCGAGCAGGTGCCCGCGGGGCCGTCGTCGGCAGGAACATTTGGGGCGAGGCGGATATGGAGCGCGCCGCCCGGGCCTATGCGGCGGTCATCCACGACGGCTGCGATGCCGACGAGGCTCTCGCCCGGGCATGATCCTCGGCCTGGGCTGCATCGCCCACGACCTGATCCTGGTGACGGAGACGGCGTGGGAATCCGGCAAAGGTCGAGTAGTCGAGAGCGAGGCGCGCTTCGGCGGCAATGTGCGCAACGCGCTCGCGACCGTGGCTGCGCTGGGCGCTCCCGCCGGCTATCTGGGAGCTATCGGGACGAGCCCCCTCGGCGACGAGGCGGTCGACGATCTCATCGAGCACGGGATCAGCGCGAAGTACGTCGAGAGGATCGCAGGCGCTGATCCGGTGACATCACGCATCACCGTGACAGCGGGCGGTGAGCGCTACATCGCCTTCGACGACGCACCACTGGGGCGAACGCCCCTGCCAAGTGACGGCATCGTGGGGCAGGCGCTCGACGATGCTGACGCCCTGCTCATCGATGCGGTCGTGGCGCCCCCAGGTTCGCTCGGGGTCGTTAAGCACGCGCGTGCACGCGGGGTACCGGTGATCCTCGATGCCGAGCGTGATCCGTCCCAGGCCGTCCGCGACCTCGTGGACGCAGCCGATCACCTTGTTATTCCTCTCAGTTTCGGGGCGATGCTGACGGGAGCCAGCGATCCGGTGGTTATCGCGGAGCGCCTGTGGAGTCCTGAGCGCGAGGCGATCGTCCTCACCGACGGCACCGACGGGGCGTACGCGTTCGACTCACCGTCAATGGTTGTCCACGTGCCGGCCTTTGCGGTGACCGCCGTCGACACGACCGGATGCGGCGACGCCTTCCACGGCGCCTACGCGTGGTCACTACTGCGAGGCGCACCGCTGGCGGAGCGTGTCACCGTCGCCAGTGCCGCCGCTGCTGTCCTCGCTGGCTTGCCGGCCGGGAGCCGACGGGTGGCGACGGCATCGTCGATCGCGCAGTTCACGGCTCTCTGAGCACGTAGGCTGCCCCCGTGTCGTCCAACCCCGATCGTGCGTCGTACTTCCCGGCCATCGAGAAGCGCTATGGCAAGCCGATGTCGTACTGGTTCACCCAGATGAAGAAGGTCAAGGGCGAAAAGTACGCCGACCAGATGGCCTTCCTCCAGGATGAGCACGGCTTCAGTCGCGCCCATGCGAACGCGCTCGTCCTCTACCTCAAGGGATCGACGAGCTCGAAGCGCTACGAGACCTTCGACGAGTACCTCGCGACCCTGGATGAGACCAAGGCCAAGACGATCCGTTCGATCTTCGCTGCGCTGACGGCCAAATTCCGCAAGGCCGACGTGGTCATCGCGTGGAATCAGCCCATGCTGAAGCAGGACGGCCGGTACCTCTTCGGTGCCAGTGCGCAGAAAGCGCACATCCTCATCGCGCCTTTCGACGCGGGGGTCATTGACGAATTGCGTCCGCGCCTCGAAGGCTACGAGGTCAACAAGAAGACGATCCGGGTCCCGGTCGACTGGAAGGTCGACAGGAAGTTGCTCACCGACATGGTCGCACCCCAGCTCAACTAGCCTGGTGCAGGCAGTACCGTGATAACGCTGTCTCGGAAGTGCTGGCGGAGGTCGACTCGAGGGCAGAGTCGCTCTTACCGTGTCGGCATGACCTCACGATTCCGCGCTCTCGTTGGCCTCGCGGCCGCTACTGCCCTGCTCGCACCGGCGCTCACGTCAGGACCAGCGTCAGCCAGTGCATCGTCGCAGCCGACAACGCTGCGCGCGGCCGTAGCGGCAGACTCGGTGGAAGCCACGGCTCGCAAGCCGAAGCGGCCGAAGGGGATGTCCGATAAGCGCCTGCGAACCTTGATCGAACGGTCCTTCCGAGGGATCTACTCCGCGGTCCGTGAATGTGACACTCAGCCGGATTGCACGGTGACCTTCAAGTGGAGCAGGATTCAGTGGCGCGGGAGCGCGCGGCATTGCATCGCGGGGCAGAACTACGGCAAGTGCGAGCGATGGGCGACGGCCTTCGTGGCTCGCACGGATCTTCTCCTGACGGAGACGGAGAATCCCGATTGGGAAGGCAAGCTCAACATCTACAAGCGCCAGTTTGGGTACTGGAGCAACGGGCTGAAGCGCGTCACCTACACGGATGACTACGGCACCCGCGAAGCGGTGTGCGAATCGGTCTCCGGCTGCGGCAAGAGTCTCCTCGTATGGCAGGACGAGTTCAAAGACTGGTTCTATTCCTTCTCCGACATCGGAGACTGCTGCTCGGCCTTCAGGCTCACCTAGCGAATGCGCGGACCGTCGCGTTGAAGCCCGTGGGATCGGTGACGAAGCCCATGTGATGAGGCATCGTCGCGAACGCGGCACCCGGCAAATTCGCCTGTGTCCAGCGCTGAGCGTCCTCCGCCCAGTCATCACGCGCCATGAGCATGGTGGGCACGGCCGCGGCGGCGGTAGCGGCCGCGGCACTGAGGTCCGTGGCGACTCCGTCGGCGATCGTCGCCACGCCAACATGTTCGGGTGCTTGCATGCCTAGCTGGACGATGCGCGCAACGTCGGGATGGTCGTCCGGAGCGTCCTCGGGCAGTCCGATCATGTACTTGGCGTACCAGGTCCAAAATCCGAGGCGGTCGTCGATGACCATGCGCAGGAACGCTGGCATGCCGTCGGGGGTGAGCGGCGCCTCACCCCAGTCGGTGGGATCGTTTGGGTCCGCAGGGCACTTGGGAGTCTCATCACACACGACCACTCCGCCGATCGCATCGGTGCCGAAGTCGCGCACGTACGACAGCACGTCGTACGCCCCGAAGGACCAGCCGACGAGGATGGGCTTGTCGAGCCCGAGTTCGCGGAGCAGCGCGTCGAGATCGGCCCCGCGCTGACGGAAGTTGTTGCCCGTCATCGGCTTGTCGGAGCCACCGTGGCCGCGCGGGTCGTATGTGATGACCTCGAAGTCATCGGCAAGGCCGGCGAGTTGATGGGCGAAGAAGTCGGCTGTGCAGGTCCA
>JALQSY010000207.1 GCA_023264215.1 Candidatus Nanopelagicales bacterium | reverse complement strand
TCGGTCGGGCATGTGACCTCCGCCGGGAAGAAGGTCGGCAACCAGTCGCGGCGTTTCGGGGCGAGCCGGGAAGGGCGGCACCACGCCGGCGTAGACCTCTACGGCTACCCTGGCGACGTCGTGGTCGCGACCGAGTCCGGGGTGGTCACCGCGATCGATCCGAGCTGGCACCTCGGCACCGGGGCGCTGTGGCTCGCCACGGACTCGGGGCTCACCCTCACCTACGGCGAGATCGACAGCTGGGCGGCCTTCGGCATCGGACCCGGCTCGCGGGTCAGCCGCGGCCAAAAACTTGCCCGCATCGGCTGCATGCGGCACGATGCCGACGGAGATTGCGAATCCCACATGCTGCACTTCGAGGCCTACCAGGGCCGCCGCACAACCAACATCAAGTGGCCCGTCGGCGCCAAGCCGCCGGCCGAGCTCCGCGATCCCACCGCCTACCTGCTGAGGGCCGCGCGATGATGCGCCGCAAGCCGAGCTCGACCTGCTCGTACTGCGGGCGCCCGTCGGCGCCGGCGACAGAGCTCGACATTCCGCAGCTGTGCGAAGCGTGCATGTTCGACGACGAGCAGGAGATCAAGGCCCTGCAGCGCGACTACGCGCAGGCCGGCGCCCGCTTCATCGCGCGGGGGCGCGAGTGAGGCTCAACATGCTCCCGGCGCTGGATTGGCAGCCCAGGATGGTGCCCGCCGACGATGCCGGATGCTACTGTTTACGCGATGCGTCTCCGAGAAGCACTGATCAAGTTCCTCAAGTCGATCGGCCGCTGGCTGCTCGACTGGCTGCGTCGCCACGGCGCCCGGCTCCTGGAAGGCTACGTCCTGGGCAAGATCGACGACTTCCAGCGCCGGCTGGCGGCGCTGGCGAAGAAGCCGGCGAGGTGGACGGATCGTCGCTGGGCGCGCGTGCGTCGTCGTCTACGCGCGCGCATCCGTCGGTGGTCGGCGTTCGCGGAGATGCTGGAGGTCGAGGACCACGCCGCGCTCGAGCGTGAGGCGATCAACTGCTCCGTCGACGATCGCATCGCGAAGCTGCCGTTGGTCGCGAAGGGCGAGAAGGCGGAGTGATCGACTTTGAGTTGGTGTCGACGTGGCACCCCGAGTTTGTCGCCGCGCTGCGCGAGCACTACACCAAGAGCCGCGGTGCCCCGCCGGGGAAGAAGCTCGCGTGGCGCGTGACCTTCAACGGTGAGACGATCGCCTGGCTCGGCGTCGGCGAGCCGGCGTTCAAGCTCGCGCCGCGGCGTCGGCTCGGCTTGATGGATGCCAGGCCAGCCGAGCGCACGGTGTCGAACTTCATCTTCCGCGTCGTGCGGCACGTCGTGCCGGCGAGCTCGATCCTGAAGGCGTGGCACCGCGTCCTCGAACGCGACTGGGAAGCGCGGTACGGCTGGGCCCCGCGGCACGTCGAGACGCTCGTCGACGCCAGCGAGGTTGGCGGCGACAATCCCGAGCATGTTGCCGGCTACTCGTTCCGCCGCGCCGGCTACCGCTCGCTGGGCTTGACAACCGGTCGAGGTGCTCGTCGGCCGCCCGGAGCCACGCACGCGGCGCGAGTCTGGTCCGAGGGCACGCCCAAGTTGGTGCTGTACCGCGGGCCGCTGGCTCGCGTACACTTCGCGTCACCATGATCCGACGCCGCCCCAAGACCGTGCGCGATCTCTACACCGACGCCGTGCTCGAGGGGCGCGAGGCGGCGGCGGATCTGATGCGCGACGCCCTGATGGCAGATCCGAGCACGAGCTCGACGTTCCCCGTCGCGCCGCCACGCGACTGCCGTTGCTGCTTCGCCGTGAGCGGCGCCTTCGAGGTGCACGAGTCGTACCTCGTCGAAGCGCGCCTCATCGGCGACGACGCCTGAGCGGGTTGCGCTCGCGGGGGTCGAGCGCGAGGAACTGCTCGCCGATCCATCGCGTGTACGCAGGCGGGATCGCCTGCGAAAGGCCGTCGCGGCTCATCCAGTCGATGCCCATGGCCTGCTTCCACGACTTCAGCGTGCTGGGGGCCATGCCCTTCCAGGCGCCCTTCTCACCATGCAGGTGGCCGTATACGCCGACGACGGGGCCCTGCGCGCGATGCATCGCCGTGGTGCACCGAGGATGCGCGATCGGGAAGCTGCACTCGAAGAGCCGATGGCGCCTGACGCCCAGCCCGAACATCGACCCGCACAGCCGCACCGGGTTGATCAGCGGCGCGCCCTCGACGTTCTCGATGACGTAGGGGACTCCGACCTTGCGCAGCAGATCGCGCACCGGCTCGATGAGGCGAGGGCAGCTGGCGCGCTCGCGCACGCGCCCACCTGTCGTGTACGCCTGGCATGGCGGCGATGCGTGGATCAGGGCGAACGGCGGGCGGCGACCGACCAGCGCGCCGAGCACCTCGAGCGCGTCGCCTTGGATGAAGGTGAACGGGTACTTCGGCTGCTTCTGCGCGTCGACGCCGATGACATCGAACCCGGCCTGGTAGTACCCCATGCCCGCGCCGCCCTCCTTGCAGAACAGGTCCAGACAGATCGGTCGCATCAGGTGTTCCTCGCGGCGAGAGAGGCGAGCAGCAGGTAGCGCGTCGGGTCGAGGATCTCGGGCGGCGGACCGCCCCACCGCTCCCACGACTTCGGGCGCGCGGGCTTCGTCTTGTTCCAGCTCAGGTTGCCGCGCGTGCCGGCGATGTACGTCTCGACGTGGAGCATGTCCTTGGTCCCCATCAGGCCGATGCGCGCCAGCGGCTGCCCCGCTTCGACGCGATCGCCGACGGCGACCTTCCCGGCCCAGCTGCCCTTCGCGACCTCGCCGTACAGCACGACGATCCCGGTGTCGGTTTCCTCGAGGATCGCCCACGTGCCCTCGGTGAAGGGTTGGATCGCGACGATGGTGCCCGACTCCATCGCCACCACCGTGTCGCCGGTGCGACCGCCCAGGTCGACGCCGACGTGGTACCGCTCCTCGCCGGTGTAGATCGTCGATCCGTCGGGCGCCTTCGCCTTCTTTCGCCGCGTCGCGCCGAACCGGTTGCCGCACATGCCGTGGCAGCGACCGCGGGCGTCGATGTACGACACGACCCCGTGTCGCTCACGGGTGCGCACAGGCCACACGGGCGTGCTCGACCCCACGGCGAAGGGCACCTCGATGCCGCCGACGACCAGCGGTCGCGGCTCGACGTCCTGGGGCGGCTCGCACCCCTCCGGCCCCGCTTCCCGCGCAGGTAGCTTGCCCGCGCTCGACGGGTCGGGTCGCT
>JALQSY010000206.1 GCA_023264215.1 Candidatus Nanopelagicales bacterium | reverse complement strand
GGGGAGGGCGGTGAGGAGTCCGCGCTCTTCGCCGGGGACCTGCTGCGGATGTACCTGCGGTACGCCGACCAGCGCGGCTGGAGCGCGGAGGTCCTCGAGGCCGAGGAGTCCGATCTCGGTGGCTACCGCGATGTGGCCGTGGCCGTGAAGGCCAAGGGCGTGCCCGAGCCGGGCGAGGCGCCCTACGCTCGCCTGAAGTTCGAAGGCGGCGTCCACCGCGTCCAGCGCGTGCCGGTGACCGAGTCGCAGGGCCGCATCCACACCTCCGCGGCCGGCGTGCTCGTGCTACCCGAGGCGGAGGAGGTCGACGTCACGATCGACCCCAACGACCTGCGGATCGACGTCTTCCGCTCCTCCGGCCCGGGAGGCCAGAGCGTCAACACGACCGACTCGGCCGTGCGCATCACGCACGTGCCGACCGGCACCGTCGTGTCATGCCAGAACGAGAAGAGCCAGTTGCAGAACCGCGAGCAGGCTCTGCGCATCCTGCGCGCGCGTCTGCTCGCCATTGCGCAGGAGCAGGCAGAGCAGGAGGCCTCGGACTCACGCCGCGCCCAGGTGCGCACCGTCGACCGCAGTGAGCGCATCCGCACCTACAACTTCCCTGAGAACCGTGTCAGCGACCACCGGTCGGGGTACAAGGCCTATAACCTCGACCAGGTGCTCAGTGGTGAACTCGATGCCGTGATCCAGTCCTGCATCGATTCCGCGGCCGCCGCCGCGCTGGCGGATGGCGCATGAGCCATCCCGGGCAGGGACCGACGCCTCGGGTCATGGAGGGGTGGGTCTCGCTGCGCGATGTCATCGCCGATGGCCAGCGCAGGCTGGCGGCGGCCGGCGTTCCCTCGCCGGATACCGATGCGATGCTCCTGGCCGCCCATGTCATGGGCGTCCCGCGCGGGCGACTGCTCCTGCACGACCGCATGGACCCGACCCAGCGCACCTCCTACGAGCGACTGCTGACTCGACGCGTTGCGCGCGTGCCCCTGCAGCACCTGGTCGGCTCAGCGGCGTTCCGCACGCTCGAACTCCAGGTCGGCCCCGGCGTCTTCATTCCCCGGCCCGAGACTGAGCTCGTGGCTCAGGCCGGTATCGATGCGCTACGTGCCCTTCCTGCGCCCGAGCGTCGCGCGGTCGACCTGTGCACCGGATCCGGCGCCGTGGCCTTCGCCCTCGCCGTCGAGGCCGGTCCGTCCCAGGTGACCGCGGTCGAGGTCGACGCCGATGCGGTGGCATGGACCCGGCGCAATGCCGACGCGCTCGCGCAGTCCCTGCGCGACGCGGGCAGTCGCGTTGACGTCGTGCAGGCAGATGCCCGAACCTGCGCGGTCGATGGTGGTCCGCTTGCAGAGCAGCGCGGACGTATCGCCGTGGTCACCATGAATCCGCCCTACGTGCCGTCGGGCGCGCGCGTGCGCGACCCTGAGGTGCGCGACCACGATCCGGCGCTTGCGCTGTACGGCGGGCAGGACGGTCTCGACGTGATGCGCGGTGCCATCGACACCGCCGCGGCGCTCCTGCAGCCCGGTGGACTCGTGGTCATCGAGCACTCCGACGAGCAGGGTGACGACGCCGAGGAGGGCGTCCCGGCGCTCCTGGTCGCCGACGGTCGCTGGCGCGACGTGGCCGATCATCGGGACCTAGCCCGCAAGCCGCGATTCACCACGGCGACGCGAGCCTTCGATGCGAGCCCGGCGTGAGCCTGACCATCGACGTCGGCAACCGGCCAGGGCCGGGGCGTGACCGCGGGGTGACCGCGGCCGCAGCGGCGATCCGGCGCGGTGAGCTGGTCGTGCTGCCGACGGAGTCGGTCTACGGCCTGGCGGCGGATCCCTTCTCGGCCAAGGCGATGGCGGCCCTGCGCGAAGCGAAGGGGCGCGGTGACGACCTGCCGGTCGGAGTGCTCGTCGGCGCGGTGCGCACGGTCGATGGCCTGGCGAGTGGCATCACCCCCGATGGCCGGGCGCTGATCGAGGCGTTCTGGCCCGGGCCCTTGACCCTGGTCGTGCGTGAGCAGCCGACCCTGGCGTGGGACAACCCGGGTGGTCACGTGTCGCTGCGCATGCCGCTGCACCCGGTGACCCTTGCTGTGCTCGCGGCGACCGGTCCGCTGGCCGTGACGTCAGCCCAGCGCGCTGGCAGCGTGCCGCCCCGGACGTGCGCCGAGGCCGAGGATCAGATGGGCGATGGGATCGCTCTTTATCTGGATGCGGGACCCACGACCGAGGAGGTGCCCAGCAGCATCGTCGACCTCACAGCGGACCCTCCGGTGCTGCTGCGCGAAGGCGCGTACTCGCTCTTGACGCTGCGCGGGATCTGCGCCGACCTGGTCGATTCCGACCAGGCCGTGTGACCGTGCCGGCGCGGTCCGCGTTGCCGGGCAAGTCGCCGCACGTACACTCGCACCGGACGGTGGGAATCCGCCGCCTCGAGGGGAGTGGGACGTGAGCGAGACATTCTGGGGCCCGGACTTCGGGCAGTTGCAGGCTGAGGATCCCGAGATCGCCGGGATCTTGCTGTCCGAGCTCGATCGGGCGCGCGGCGGCCTGCAGCTCATCGCGAGCGAGAACTTCACGTCTCCCGCGGTGCTGGCCGCGCTCGGCTCGACCCTGTCCAACAAGTACGCCGAGGGCTACCCGGGCAAGCGCTACTACGGCGGCTGCTCCGAGGTCGACAAGGCCGAGATCATCGGCATCGAGCGCGCCAAGGAGCTCTTCGGCGCCGAGCATGCCAACCTGCAGCCGCACAGTGGCGCGAGTGCCAACATCGCGGCGTACGGCGCCTTCGTCAAGCCCGGCGAGACGGTACTCGCGATGAGCCTGCCGCACGGGGGCCACCTCACCCACGGATCGAAGGTGAACTTCTCCGGCAAGTGGTTCGAGGTCGTGTCCTATGGCGTGCGCGAGGACACCGAGACCATCGACTACGATGAGGTGCGCTCGATTGCCTTGCAGCACAAGCCCAGGATGATCATCGCCGGCGCCACGGCGTACCCCCGCCTCATCGACTTCGCCGCCTTCCGGCAGATCGCCGACGAGGTGGGCGCCATCCTCATGGTCGACGCCGCCCACTTCATCGGCCTCGTGGCCGGCAAGGCCATCCCGAGCCCGGTCCCCTACGCCGACGTCGTGACGTTCACGACCCACAAGGTCCTGCGCGGCCCGCGCGGCGGCATGATCCTGTGCAAGGCCGAGCACGCCGCAGCAATCGACAAGGGCGTCTTCCCGATGATGCAGGGCGGCCCGCTCATG
>JALQSY010000205.1 GCA_023264215.1 Candidatus Nanopelagicales bacterium | reverse complement strand
ACGGGAAGTCCACCCTCATCGGACGGCTCCTCGCCGAGACCGGCTCGATCCCCGAGGACCAGTTGGACTACGCGCGCCGCACCCGACGCGGAGGCTCCACGATCCCCGTGGGCGAAATCGACTTCTCACTCCTCACCGACGGCCTCGAGGCCGAGCGCGAGCAGGGCATCACCATCGACGTCGCCTATCGGCACATGTACCTGCCGAGCGGGCGTCGCGTGATCATCGCCGACGCCCCGGGTCACGAGCAGTACACCCGCAACATGGCGGTGGCCGCGTCGAACGCCGAGGTCGCCGTACTGCTGGTGGACGCAGCCCGAGGCGTGCGACCGCAGACGTTCCGCCACCTGACCGTATGCGCTCTCATGGGCGTCAAGAGCATCATCATCGCCATCAACAAGATGGACCTCGTCGGCTACGAGCACGCAACCTTCGAGGAGATCTCCGGACAGGTCAGGGCCGCGGCCGCTCGCCTCGGCATCGACGAGGTGATGACCATCCCGGTGAGCGCCGTCGCGGGCGACAACGTCACGTCGCCGACCACTCACATGCCGTGGTGGCACGGGCCGTCGCTGCTGAGCGCGCTCCAGGAGTGGTCGCCGCCGGAGAGCGACTCCAGCCACCCCTTCCGGCTGCCGGTGCAGTTCATCTCGCGCGCGGAGGGCAACTTCCGCGGCTACTCCGGCACCGTGGCGGCAGGCGTGGTGCGCCCGGGCGACAAGGTCGTGATCGCCGACTCCGGCCAGACCGCGACCATCGCTCGCATCGTCGGATTCCACGGGGACATGGCGGAGGCGGCGAACGGCGATGCCGTGACCATCACGCTCGACCGCGAGGTCGATGTCACGCGCGGTGACCTCATCGCGGCCGACGGCACCACGGAGTCAGGCGAGACCGCCTGGCCGCAGCCCGCCGATCGCTTCGCGGCCGATGTCGTGTGGGTGGGCGAGGAAGCGCTCATGCACGGGCGCTCCTACCTCCTCGCCGTCGGCCCGCGGACGGTGCCCGCGACCGTGACCGTGGTGCGCCACCGCCTCGACGTCGTCTCGGGGCAAAAGCTCGCTGCCCGAGTGCTCGACATGAACGACATCGGCCGCATCGAGATCGCTACCGATACGCCGATCCCCATGGACATGTACTCCCAGTGCCGCGACACCGGCGGCTTCCTGCTCATCGACCGCGTCACGGCCGACACCGTGGCGGCGGGCATGGTCACGCACGCCCTGCGTCGTTCGCTGAACGTCGTGCCGCACTCCTACGAGGTCGATCGCGACGCCCGTGCGCGACTGAAGCACCAGACGCCGCGCGTCGTGTGGCTCACGGGACTGTCCGGCTCGGGCAAGTCGACGGTCGCGGACGCGCTCGAGCGCCGTCTGTACGCACTCGGCATGCACACCTTCGTCCTCGACGGCGACAACGTCCGCACCGGCATCAACAAGGACCTCGGATTCACCCCCGAGGATCGCGCGGAGAATGTCCGCCGCGTGGCGGAGGCCGCCAAGCTCATGCTCGAGGCCGGCCTGGTGGTCATCGTCGCTCTCATCTCGCCGTTCCGCGCCGACCGCCGGGCCGCGCGCGAGATCTTCGCCGATGGCGACTTCCTCGAGGTCTTCGTCGACACCCCCGTCGAGATGTGCGCCACCCGCGATCCGAAGGGCCTGTACGCCAAGGCCCAGTCCGGCACCCTGCCCAACATGACGGGCATCGGCCAGGAGTACGAGCCGCCCGAGCACGCCGATGTGCATCTCGACGGCACCGCCTCAGTCGACGACAACGTCGAGGTGCTCGTCCGCCGCCTCGTGGGCGAATAGATGTCCGCGCCCAATAATCCCTACGATCCGGTGGCGGTGTCCTCGCTCGAGCCGGAGGCGATCGAGGCCATGGTGGGCGCAGCCCTGGCGGCCATCGCGGCCGCGGCCGATCTCGACGCCCTCAAGCAGGCCCGGCTCGCTCACGCGGGCGACCGTTCCCCGCTTGCGCTCGCCAATCGCGAGATCGGCGCGCTCCCGCCCGCCGCGAAGGCCGATGCCGGCAAGCGGATGGGGGAGGCTCGCCAATCGGTGCGAGAGGCCCTCGAGGCGCGGCAGGCCGTGCTGGAGGAGGAGCGCGATGCCCGGGTCCTCGTCGAGGAGGCGGTCGATGTCACCGTGCCCACCGAGCGGCGCACCCCGGGGGCTCGTCATCCGCTGACCACCCTCATGGAGCGCATGGCCGAGGTCTTCGTGGCCATGGGCTACGAGGTCGCCGAGGGGCCCGAGGCCGAGGCCGAGTGGTTCAACTTCGATGCCCTCAACGTCCCACCCGACCATCCCGCGCGCACGATGCAGGACACCTTCTTCGTCGGCAGCGAGGACAGCGGCGTCGTGCTGCGCACCCAGACGTCACCGATCCAGATGCGCGCGATGCTCGAGCGCGACCTGCCCATCTACGTCGTCGCACCCGGACGCGTCTTCCGCACCGATGAGCTCGATGCCACGCACACCCCGGTCTTCCATCAGATCGAAGGCCTCGCCATCGACGAGGGCATCACGATGGCCGATCTCAAGGGCACGCTCGAGCACCTCGCCGCGTCGATGTTCGGCGCGGGTGTGCAGATCCGGCTGCGGCCGTCGTACTTCCCCTTCACCGAGCCGAGCGCCGAGCTCGACCTGCAGTGCTTCGTGTGCCGCGGTGCATCCGTCGGCAACCCGGACGCACCGTGCCGGACGTGCTCGAGCGAGGGCTGGATCGAGTGGGGTGGCTGCGGCATGGTCAACCCGCGCGTCCTGCGCGCCGCGGGCATCGACACCGACCGCTACTCCGGATTCGCCTTCGGCATGGGCGTGGAGCGCACCCTGATGTTCCGGCACGGCGTCACCGACATGCGCGACATGGTGGAGGGTGACGTGCGCTTCACGCGGGCCTTCGGGGTGGAGGTCTGATGCGCGTCCCCATGGAGTGGCTGCGCGAGATGGTCGACCTGCCCGGCGACATCGATGCGCGCGCCGTCGCCGAGCGCCTCATCGCCGCCGGGCTCGAGGTCGAGTCCGTCGAGGTCGCCGGCGGCGACGTCTCCGGTCCGCTCGTCGTCGGGCGCGTGCAGGAGATCGAGGAACTCACGGACTTCAAGAAGCCCATCCGCTACTGCCAGGTCGACGTGGGCAGCGACCACGGCGGAGTGCGGGGCATCGTGTGCGGCGCGCGCAACTTCGCGGTGGGCGACCTCGTCGTCGTCGCCCTCCCGGGTGCGGTGCTGCCAGGCGGCTTCGCTAT